>JAZBPF010000001.1:0-14360 GCA_036351515.1 Pseudomonadales bacterium
ACGCCACCGCATCGCCGCCTGCGTCGGCTTCCCACGAACGCCGTGGGAAGCGCACGCAGTGCGCGATCGGGAGACGAATCACTGCGTCGATGATGCCCGTGGGAGCCCGCTTCAGCGGCGACTGCGTCGGTCGCACCTCGAGACGCGGCTGAAGCCTGCTCCCACGAGCGTAGGGACCTCAGGCGGCGTAGCGCTCGAGGTGGTAGTCGGTGTTGCCGAACTGGTTCTCGATGACGAACTGGCGCTTGAAGTAGTGGCCGATGGCCAGCTCCTCGGTCACGCCCATGCCGCCGTGGAGCTGGACGGCGTTCTCGGAGATGAACTTGCCGGCCTCGCCGATCAGGTACTTCGCCCCGGAGATGGTCCGTTCGGCGGCGTTGCCGTCCTGCACGTACTCCAGCGTGGCGCGCAGCACCATGGACCGGCACTGCTCGTACTCCATGAACATCTCCACCATGCGGTGCTGGACGGTCTGGAAGTCCGCGAGCGGATGGCCGAACTGCTCGCGCTCCTGCGTGTACTGCACCGTGTCCTTGTAGAGCCGCTCGAGGCCGCCGAGGGCCTCGGCGCAGAGCGCCAGCGTCGCCTCGTTGGCGACGGAGCGCAGCACCTCGTGGGCGCCGCCCTCGGTGCCGAGGAGTGCGTCGGGGCCGAGCTTCACGTCCTTCAGCACCACTTCCGCGGCGCGCAGGCCGTCCACGGTCGGATAGCCCTGGACGTCGACGCCCTCGGCCTTCGGATCGACGAGGAAGAGGCTGATCCCCTCCGGGTCGGTCTGGCCGCCGCCGGTACGGGCGGAGACGATCAGGTGGTCGGCGGTCCGGGCGTTCAGGACCACGGACTTGTGGCCGTTGAGGACCCAGCCGTCCCCTTCCTTCCGCGCGCTCGTGGTGACGTCGTGCAGGTCCCAGCGGGACTGGGGCTCCGTGTGCGCGAGGGCGAACTTCAGGGAGCCGTCGACGATGCCGCCGATGAGCGCGCCGCGGCGCTCGCCCTCGAGGGTGCGCTTGAGCACGCCGCCGCCGAGCACGACGGTGGCGAGGAAGGGCTCGACCACCAGGCCCTTGCCGAACTGCTCCATGACGACCATGACGTCGATGGCGTCGCCACCGATGCCGCCGTCCTCCTCCGGGAAGGGCAGGGCGAGCCAGCCGAGCTCGGCGAAGGTCTTCCAGTGGTCCTCGGAGTAGCCCGGGTCCTTCTCGACCAGCTTCCGTCGCGCGTCGAGCGCGTAGTGGTCGGCGACGAAGCGCGCGACGGAGTCCTGGATCAGCTGCTGTTCTTCGGTCAGGTCGAAGTTCACGTTTCCGGCCTCCGTCAGTTGCTCGTGCCTTTCTTGCGGATCCCCAGCACGTTCTTGGCGATGATGTCCTTCTGCACCTCGGACGCCCCGCCGTAGATCGTGTAGGCCCGGCTGCCCAGGTAGCTCTGGGTTCCGCCCTTCGCGAAGCCGGGGCCCGCCTTCACGTTGCCCCAGGGGGCCGCGTAGGGGCCGGCGGCCACGGTGGTCAGGTGGGCGATGCGCTGCTGGATCTCCGTGCCCTTGAGCTTGAGGATCGAGCTCTCGGGTCCCGGCTGCTGCCCCGACGCGGCGCGTGCGAGGGAGCGGAGCTCCGTGAACTCGAGGGCCTGCAGATCCGCCTCGAGGCGCGCGAGACGGCCGCGGAAGGACGGGTCGTCCAGCAGCGTGCCGTTGCCGCGCTTCACCTCGCCGGCCTGCTCCTTGAGCTTCTCGAGGGCGACGAGGGAGCGGGAGACCCCCGCGAGGCCCGTGCGCTCGTGGGCGAGCAGGCCCTTCGCGTAGGTCCAGCCCTTGCCTTCCTCGCCGATGCGGTTCTCCACGGGGACCTTCACGTCCGTGAAGTGCACCGTGTTCACCGTGTGGCTGCCGCCGAGGGTGATGATCGGCTTGATCTCGATCCCGTCCTGCTTCATCGGGAACAGCAGGAAGGTGATGCCCTCCTGCTTCTTGCCCTCGCTGGAGGTGCGGGTCAGGCAGAAGATCCAGTCGGCGATGTGGGCCATGGTGGTCCAGATCTTCGAGCCGTTGACGACGTAGTGGGTGCCGTCCTCGGACAGCTCGGCCTTGGTCTTCAGGGACGCGAGGTCGGAGCCCGCGCCGGGCTCGGAGTAGCCCTGGCACCAGTTCACGGTGCGGGCCCGGATGTCCGGCAGGAAGCGCTCCTGCTGCTCCTTGCTCCCGTAGGCCATGATGATCGGCGCCACCATGCCGGGGCCGAAGGGCAGGTCGATGGGCGTCTGGTGCCGCGCCGTCTCCTGCTCCCAGATGTAGTGCTGGGTCGGGCTCCAGCCGGGGCCGCCGAATTCCTTCGGCCACTTCGGCACGTCCCAGCCGCCCTTCTCCTTCGCGGCCGCGAACCATTGGAGGCGCCACTTGAAGTAGTCCTCGGGGGGCTTGTGGGCGTGGCTCGTGAGGAATTCGCGGACTTCCTCGCGGAACTTCAGGTCGTCCTGGGAGAGCTCGATGTCCATGGCTGACCTCGCTCGAGTGGATGCGGCGACCGGGCGCGCAGCCGCGCCCGGGGGATGCAGGGGGCCCGTCGCGGGCAGAGCATAAGATATCGATTCCGGTTATTCTAGAATCTGATTCTAGTGCCGAGCCGCCCATGACCCGGACCCGCGTCGCCCATCCCGGCTCCGCGGCGCGCCGCGCGCAGATCCTCGCGGCGGCACTCGCCTGCTTCACGGAGCAGGGGCTCGAGGCCGCCACCATGGAGCAGATCTGCGAGCGCGCGCGCTGCTCCGTGGGCAGCCTCTACCACCACTTCGGGAGCAAGTCCGGCGTCGCCAGCCGGCTCTTCGTCGAGGGGCTCGCGGACCTCAACGCCGGCCTCATCGAGCGGCTGGAGCAGTGCGAATCGGCGGAGGCGGGCGTCCGCGCCGTGGTGCACCACTACGCGGACTGGATGACGGCGCATCCGGAGCTCGGGCGCTTCCTGCTCCACTCGCGCGACATCGACTTCACGCCCGAGGCGCGCAGCGAGCTGCGCACGCTCCACCACAACCACTTCGGCGCGGTCTTCTCCTGGTTCGGGGTCTTCGTGCTCCGCGGCGAGATGAAACAGCTCCCCGCGGAGACCTACATCCCCATCATCAGCGGGCCCGTGGAGGACTACGCGCGGCTCTGGCTCGTCGGGCGCGTGCGCACGCCGCTGGCGGAGGTGGCAGGGGTCTTCGCGGATGCGGCCTGGGCGGCCATGCGCGGGCCCGCCGCGGCCTGATCAGGGCACGCGGCGCGTGGTCATGCGCCGCAGGGCATCGGCGAGGAAGGTCTCCAGGCGCTCCCGCGCCTCCGTGCGCGTGGGCTCCACGCCGAGTGCACCCCAGGCGTCCCCTCCGTCGGGATCGGGCAGGAACTCCACGGCAGCGTGCACGTCGAGCAGGGGATCGTGGCGGATCCCCCGGCGCGCCTCGAAGGCCTCGCGGAAGGCGATGGCGGCGGCCGGGTCGAGGAGGCACGCGAGATTCACCCCCATGCGCGCCGCGTCCATGCCCGCGGGCCCGCGGCCCGCGTGCGGCCAGTCGAGGAGCGCCGTGACGCGGCCGTCCTCGAAGAGGAAGTTCGCCGGGTGCGGGTCGCGGTGGATGAACGCGTCCGCCCGCGGCGGCGGAAAGCGGCCGAGGAGGGCGGCGGCCCGGCGCCAGAGATCCCCGCGCCCGCTCCAGGACGGCTCCACGACTGCGGCGCCCGCGTGCCAGGGGTGGAAGCGCGTGCCGGCGACGACGGCGCGCGCCTCCCGCTGGCACTGCGCCAGGGTGGCGGCCATGGCGGGGATCGCCGAGCGGAGTTCCCGGACCCCGGCGAGCAGGCGCCCGGGCATGCAGCCCAGCAGGAGCGCGGGGCGCCCCGCCGCGGCGCCGGTCGCGTCCCAGGCCAGGGCGGCGGGAACGGGCAGCGCCAGGGGCGCGAGGGCCGAGAGCACCCGGGCCTCGCGCGCGACGAGCGCGGCCCCGTCGTCGTCCGCTTCCGCCGTCTTCAGGACGGCGCGCACGGAACGGCCGTCCCGCCCCCGGCCGGAGAGCCGCCAGCACGCACCGGCGGTGCCGCCCGCGAGACGGGTCGACTCGAGGGACTCCGCGTCGAGGGCCTCGCGGGCCCAGGCGACGGCGGCGGAGGCCGGGGTCACGGGGCGGGTGACTCGGGGATCGGCTCGAGCGGCCCGTGGCAGCGACGGCAGCGGTAGGCGGCGGCGCCGTCCTGGATGCGCCGGTGCCGCACCGTCGTCAGCGCGTGTTCGGCGCAGCCGCAGCGGTAGCGCCAGCGGCGCTGGCGCCGCGCGCGGACGCCCTCCGTGGGGAAGCGGTGGGTCCGTTCCGGCTCCACGCCCAGCCACTCGCGCATCACGGTCCGCCAGAGGCTGCCGTGCGGGGGCAGGCGCCGCCGCGGATGAAGGTGGAACACGAGCAGGTGGGCGAGCTCGTGCGCGAGCGTCTCCCGGAGCATGGCCTCGGGCTCCGAGCGCAGGTAGACGACGTTCAGCTCGATCACGCCCGCGCCCCCCGGAACCTCCGGCGGCAGGGCGCGGCCCGCGTCCAGGCGGTGGTCGAACCAGCGCAGCGCCGGCGTGGGCAGGGGCGGTCGTCCGGCCGCGGCCACGGGCTTCGCGGCCAGGGCGAGGAGAGCGTCGAGGCGGGCCTCGACGGTCCGGCGCAGGGCGGCGGGGACGAGGGCGGCGGAGGCGTCCATGGGGCGAGTCTCGCGTCCGCCGCGCCCGCTGGCAAGGGCGCGCGCCGCCTCGGCCGTCAGCTCCCCAGGAGCGTGTAGCAGGGCTCGTAGCGGCCGCTGATCTTCATGCGTCCCGCGGCCACGAAGTCCCGCAGGAGCGCGTCGAGGGGGGCGAGGAGGCCGGCGTCGGCGCGGAGCTGCCAGGGACCGTGTTCGCGCACGGCGCGGATGCCCGCGGCCTTCACGTTGCCAGCGACGATACCCGAGAAGGCCCGGCGGAGGTCCGCCGCGAGTTCGTGCACGGGCCGTCCCCGTTCCAGGCGCAGGGCCGCCATGCTCGCGTGATCGGGTTCGAAGGGCTGCTGGAAGCCCCAGGGGATGCGCAGCAGCCAGTTGAAGTAGAAGGCGTCGCCGGTACGCAGGCGCGAGCGCCGGACCTCGCGCACGCCGTCCAGGGCCGCCCGGGCCACCCCCACCGGGTCGGCGACGAAGATCCGGTAGTAGCGCCGCACGTCCTCGCCGAGGGCCGTGACGAGCAGGTGCTCGAGGCTCTCGAACCAGCCCCGGCTCTCCTCGGGCCCCGTGAGGAGGAGCGGCAGGGGATTCCCCGCGTTGTCCGGGTGCATGAGGATCCCCAGCAGGTAGAGGATCTCCTCGGCGGTGCCGGCGCCGCCGGGAAAGACCACGATCGCGTGGCTCGCGCGGACGAAGGCCTCGAGGCGCTTCTCGATGTCCGGCAGGATCACGAGCCGGTTCACCATGGCGTTCGGCGGCTCCGCGGCGATGATCCCGGGCTCGGTCACGCCGAGATAGCGGCCGCGGCGGTTGCGCTGCTTCGCGTGGCCCACGGCGGCCCCCTTCATGGGCCCCTTCATGGCGCCGGGGCCGCAGCCCGTGCAGACGTCGAGGCCGCGCAGCCCCAGCTCGTAGCCCACCTCCTTCGTGTAGTCGTACTCCTCGCGGCTGATGGAGTGTCCGCCCCAGCAGACGACGAGGTTCGGATGGCCGCGCAGGGACAGCACGTCGGCGTTGCGCAGCACGTGGAAGACGGCGTTGGTGATGCCCCGGCTCGTGGACAGGTCGAAGGCGGCGTTGTCCGCGAGCTCCGTGGTCATGTAGACGACGTCGCGGAGCACGGAGAAGAGGTGTTCCTTCAGCCCCTCGATGAGCCGCCCGTCGACGAAGGCGCTGTCCGGGGCGTTGGAGATCTCGAGCTGCACGCCGCGGGGCGTGAGCACGATCTCGATGGCGAAATCGCGGTGCCGGGCGAAGATCGCGTCCGCGTCGTCGAGGGTGCTGCCGCTGTTGAGCACGGCCAGCGCGCAGCGCCGGAACAGCTCGTGGGTGCTCCCCTGACCCACGCGCCGCAGCACGTCGGCTTCCAGCTGGGAGAGGATCTCGAGGCTGCCGCGGGGGCGCACGCGCGTGGTCTTGCGCGGAGGCAGCCCGGGCTCCGCCGGGGCCGGCCGGCCGGGCGTCGTCACGGGAGCGGGTCCTCGATCCGGAAGCGCATGCCCGCCGCCTCGAGGCGCCGGCTGAGCACGAGCCCGAAGGCCGTGGCTGGCGTGAGCACGCCGCCGAGGGTCGGGGCGCCGGGGAGCGTGTCCCCGTCCACGGCGAGGGCGAGGGCGCTCTCGCAGAGCATCTTCACGGTGGCGCGGTTGCCCGGGTCGCCGCGGTCCTCGAGGGTGACGCGGATGCGGCGGCCGTCCTCGCCCTCGGCGATCAGCTCGCAGCGGAACCAGCCGGCGTCCATGGTCGCCTCCGAGGGGCCCTCGCCCGGTGCCGGCAGCAGGCGCTCCAGGGCGCGACGCACGGGCGGAAGCGCGGCGAGCAGGGGCAGGGTCCACTGGCCCCAGGTCAGGCCCGCGGCCTCGGCGAGGGCCAGCGGGCCCTCGGCCTTCCAGTACTCCCGGTAGCGGAACCCCGGCCCGTAGCCGTGGCCCGTGGCCTCCGCGAGGGCCGCGGAGCGGCGCACGACCCGCGTGTTGATGGGCCCCATGACGAAGGGCACGGCCAGCGCGCGGGCGTCCCGGTCCCAGTGCGGGAAGAGGGGATCCGCTTCCGCTTCCGGCCGGTCGCCGCCGCGCATGCCCGGCGGGTTCAGGAGCACTGGATCGCGCAGGGCCGTGGCCTGGCCCGTGCGCAGGATCTCGAGGAGGCTCGCCGCGGTGCCGCCGTTCAGACCGCCCTTGCCCCGGTGGAACGCCTTCACCTGCACGCAGCCGGTGCCGTGCGTGGCGCGCAGGTGCTGCACGGCGATGTGCGTGCCGAGGTCCGAGGGGACCGAGTCGTAGCCGCAGCAGGGGACGATGCGCGTGCCCGTGCGCTCCGCGGCGGCGTGCAGCCGGTCCACGAGGCCGCGGACCCAGGGCGTCTCGCCGGTGATGTCCACGTAGTGCGTGCGCTCGGCGACGCAGGCCTCCACCAGCGCCTGACCGAGCCGCGCGTAGGGGCCCACGGTGGTGAGCACGACCCGGGTGCGCGCTGCCAGGCGGGCGAGCCCCTCGCGGTCGTCGGCGGCGCAGGCGATCCAGGGGGGCGCGCCGTTGCGCAGGGCCACGCCCTGGAGCCGGTGCGGATCGCGGCCGGCGACGGCCCAGCGCAGACCGGCGGGGGCGTGCCGGGCGAAGTAGGCGACCGCCTGCCGTCCCGTGAAGCCCGTGGCGCCGTAGAGGACGACGTCGAATTCCCGGTCGCCGTCGCGCGCGTTGCGGGGGGCGACGGTGCTCACGGCTGCTCGCAGACGAGGGCGTCGAACTGCTGGCGCCCCTCCTCGATGTCCGACACCGGCACCACGGCGTTCGCACGGAGCCGTGCGGCCTCGTTGCGGGCCAGGGCCTGCAGCTCCTCGGCCTGCTTCTCCTCGACCCGCGGCAGGCCGACGACGCGGCCGCGGGTGTTGGCCGTCACCCGTCCGACGCGGGTGCAGTCCCGGGCGGTGACCGCGTCGACCACGCGCACCTCGGCGCCCGCCTCCGTGAGCGGGACCCAGCTGCAGCCCGGCGCGGCGAGCGCGGCCGCGAGGGCGAGCGAGAACGGGAGTCGCGGGAGCTTCATGGGGACCTCGGTCTTCCGGGACGGCGCATCACAGCACCGGGCAGGAGGGCACGCAAGTGCGCGGAGGGCGCCGCGCCCTTTCAATCCGCGGCGGCTCGCGGTCTCATGGGGCCGGACCACGAGCAGGGGAGTCGCCATGGACCATGAGGGGCTGCGCGTCGAACGGCGGGACGCGGTCGCGATCCTGACCCTGGAGCGGCCCGAGGCCGCCAACGGCATCGATCTGGCCATGGGCCGGGCGCTCATGCGGACCGCCATCGCCCTCGACGAGGACCGGAGCGTGCGTGCCGTGGTCCTCACGGGAAGCGGGCGCTTCTTCTGTGCGGGCGGGGACCTGAAGGCCTTCGCCGCCTTCGGCGACGCGCTGCCGGAGCGCCTCAAGGAGCTGACCACCTATCTTCACGCCGCGATCGCGCGCTTCGCCCGCATGGCGCCGCCGGTGATCGCGGCGGTGAACGGGCCCGCCGCCGGGGCCGGCATGAGCCTCGCGCTCGCCTGCGACCTGGTGATCGCGGAGGACTCCGCGGCCTTCACGCTCGCCTACACGGGCGCGGGCCTGTCGCCGGACGGCAGCTCCACCTGGTTCCTGCCCCGGCTCATCGGCGACCAGCGCACCCGGGAGCTGATGCTCACGAACCGGACCCTCTCGGCCCGGGACGCCCAGGCCTGGGGGCTGATCACGCGGGTCGTGCCCGACGACGGCGCGCTCCCGGCGGCCCTGGAGCTCGCCGGGGAGCTCGCGCGGGGACCCACCCGGGCCTTCGGCGCCGTGAAGGCCCTGCTCGCGGAGAGCTCCACGAACGGCCTCGAGTCGCAGCTCGATCTCGAGAGCCGGACCATCGCGGCCATGGCGGCGACGGAGGACGGCCGCGAGGGCATCGCCGCCTTCACGGAGAAGCGACCGCCGGTGTTCCGCGGGCGCTGAGTCCGACCTCGGCCTCCTCGCCGGCCGGGCCCCGCGAACGGGGCGAGCCAAGTCCTGCGCGCAGACGCTTCGTGCCGACGCTCGACGAGGGTGCGTTCGAGCCGTGGCCGGGCCGCCCGGGCCTGTGGTCGAAGTCCGCGGTGGCGGAAGGGAGGGTCGAGCCCCCGGCGGGCGAGCGCCGCGGCCGCGGTGCCGGCTCGGCGGCCCCCGTCGCCTCAGCCCGCGTCCCGGGCGGCGCGCTCGCGCTCCACGAGCTCGTCGGCGACGGCCAGGATCTGCTGACGGGAGAGCTGGGCCGCGTCGATGCGGTAGCGGCCGTCGACCACGAGCGTCGGGACCGAGCGGATGTCGGCGTCCCGGGTCCGCGTCTCGGCTTCCGCCACGGCGCGACGCACGGCGGGCGAACCGAGGGCCCGCCGGAAGGCGGCGGCATCGGTGCCGTGGCCGTCGAAGAACTGCGCGAGCGCGTCCACGGACGTGAGGTTCAGCCGCGCCCCGTGGATGGCGTCGAAGAGGCGCGCATGGTTGCGCTCCAGGACCCCGAGTTCCTGCGCCGCGTAGTAGGCGGCGGCCAGGGCGCGCCAGTCCGGCGAGAAGGCGACGGGGACGCGCTCGAAGCGCACGCCCTCGGGCAGGTCCTCGCGCCAGTCCTCGATCTGCGGATCGAAGTTGGCGCAGTGGACGCAACCGTAGGAGAAGTACTCGGTCACCACCACCGGCCCCTCGCGCGGGCGCTCGGCCTCGGGCAGCACCGTGTAGTGCGTACCCGGAGCGATCTCTCCCACCGGCTCGAGCGTGGACCAGAGGCCGATGCCGACGATCGCCAGCACCACGACGCCGAGGCCGCCGAGGATCGCGTTCCGCACCCGTCGCACCTTCGCGCTCTCGTTCGTCCCGCGTGCCACGACGTCCGTCTCCCTTCGCTGGATCGGCGGCGAGCATCGCACGCGTCCGGCGCGTCGACAACGCGGGGGGGCGCGGTCCGGAGACTCCTGTCGACGCCCTCTTGCGGGAGCCAGCTTCATCCGCTCCGGCGGGCCTGGCGACTGCGGCGTCCGATCTCCCCATCGCCCGGCCCGCCGCAGTCGCCGCTGAAGCTGGCTCCCACGGGACGCCGAGCCACTGCCGCCGTGCGAAGCAGCTTCAGCCGCTCCGGCGAACCGCATGACGGCTCCGTCCGGACGTCGCCGTCGCGGCGGGCGCTCGCGCGCACGCCGAACTACGCGTCCGGATCCGCGAAGGGCGCGGGATGCCCCGTGAAGATCCGTTCGAGGATCGTGTGTTCGCGGCGCGTGATGGTGGCGACGAACTCCTGCGAGCCGCCCATGTGGTGGAAGGCGGAGACGCCGCGCTCGAGGAAGTCCTGCAGGGCGCCGAGGCCGGCGAGCTGCGCGGGTCGTCGCGCGACGCGCAGGGCGCCGAGCACGATCGGCGAGCGCACGAGGCCGTCGAGGCGCCCGGCCAGGTCGCGGATCAGGTCGATCTGCTCGGCGCGCGCGTCCCGGGCCTCGCAGATGCGATAGCCCTCCGCGTAGGCGGCGCCGTCGAGGGCATCGGCGCCGAGCGTGTCCCAGAGGGCCTCCACCATGCCCGCGTCCAGCTCCCGCGTGAGCACGTAGAGGCCCATCGCGTCGCCGGCCGTGTCCAGCGCCCCGCGCGGCAGGGTCCGCACCATGTAGGGAAAGGCGCGTTCGACGTCCGCGTCCCGGTCCGCGAAGTCCTTCGGTGCGTAGAGGTCCTCGACGAAGAAGCGCACGCCTGGCCCGTAGCGGGGATCGGCGGCGAGGTCGGCGTGGGTCTCCTGGAGGCGCAGACTCTGCCAATGCTGGAGCCGGCGCAGGCGCGTGGTGAAGGCCTCGTCGGCGCGCTGCGCCGCTCCGAGCTCCCGGTTCCGCGCCAGGAGCCGACCGAGACGCTCGCCCGCCCGGGCGCGGGGGGAGGAGGGCGCCACGGGCTCAGGCGGCCGCCCGGTCGGCGCCGCGTTCCGTTCCGGCCGCGGCCTCGGCGCTGCGCACCCAGCGCTGGAGCACGAAGCGCCCGATCTCCGCGAGCGCGTCCCGGGCCTCGGGCACGAGGGGCGCGAAGAGCGGATAGACGTGAGCCTGGCGCTTCGCGATCACCAGCCGCGTCGGCACCCCGGCCGCACGGGCCCGATCCGCGACGCGGACGGCGTCGTCGAGGAGGATCTCCGTGGAGCCGACGTACACCGAGAGCGGCGGGAAGCCCGAGAAGTCGGCGAACAGGGGCGAGATGAGCGGGTCGCGGTGATCCCGCTCCGGCGCGTAGAGCGCCGCCGCTTCGCGGACCCGTCTCGCGGGCAGCATGGGATCGCGGCGTGCGTTCAGGCGTACGGAGGTCCCGGACGCCGTCAGGTCCGCCCAGGGGGACAGGCAGGTCGCGCTCGCGGGCATGGGCAGCCCCTCGGCGCGGATCCGCTGCAGCAGCACGAGCAGGAGGTTGCCCCCCGCCGAGTCGCCGGCGACGGCGAGCCGGTGCGGCGCGTGTCCGGCCTCGAGCAGGGACCGGTAGACGGCCAGGGCGTCGTCGGGCGCCGCCGGGAAGGGGTGCTCGGGCGCGAGGCGGTAGTCGGGGAGCACCACCGTGGCGCCGGCCGCCTGCGCGAGGCGCCAGGACGCGGGGCGGTAGACGTAGGAGGAGCCGACGGCGTAGCCGCCGCCATGGAGATAGAGCAGCACGCGGTCGTCGAGGCGCGGACCGGGCGCGACCACGCGGTCCACCGGGACGCCGGCGAGCGTGTCACGCTCGAAGACGACGCCCGCCGGCGCGCGCACGCGGCCCGCGAGCCGTTCGAGGCGCGCGCGGACCTCGCGCAGGTGCTCGACGGTCAGGGGGCGCCGGTCGAGGTCGCGCTTCACGGTGAGGCGAAGGACGGCGTTGACGAGTCGACTGCGCAGGCTCGGCATGGCGGGTTCCTCGTGGCTCCGTCGAGGATGCGGGCGCGGGGCGCGGCTTCGAGGGGCGCATCGTGGCGGGGCCGGCGACGCCCGTCCAGAGGGGCGCCCGGTCCCTCGACGCTCCCGGGGACCGGAGCGCTATACTGCCGGCCGGTTTCTTCCGAGGGAGAGGAGTCAGATGAAGCTCGGGATGATCGCCGGCTACTCCGGCGCGAAGATCAATCTGCCCATGGAGGCGATCCAGCACGCCGAGGCGTGCGGCTACGACTCCGTCTGGACCTCGGAGGCCTACGGCTCCGACGCCATCACCCCGGCCACCTGGATCCTCGCGAACACGACGCGGATCCGCGTGGGCACCGCCATCATGCAGATGCCCGCCCGCACGCCGGCCATGGCGGCCATGACCGCCATGACCCTCGCGCAGCTCTCCGGGGAGCGCTTCATCGTGGGCCTCGGCGCCTCGGGTCCGCAGGTGGTCGAGGGCTGGCACGGCGTGCCCTACGGCAAGCCCGTGACGCGCCTGCGCGAGTACGTGCAGATCATGAAGCAGGTCTTCGCCCGCGAGGGCCGCCTCGAGTTCGACGGCAAGGAGTACCAGATTCCCTACACGGGTCCGGGCTCCACGGGCCTCGGCAAGCCGCTCAAGAGCATCCTGCACTGCGGCGAGGACATCCCGATCTACGCCGCCACGCTGACGCCCAACGGCGTCGCGGCCGCGGCGGAGACCTGCGACGGCTTCTTCCCCGTGTGGATGGACCCGGAGCAGTTCCACGTCTTCCAGGAGCCCATCGACCAGGGCTTCGCGAAGGCCGGCGGCTCGAAGACGCTCGCGGACTTCGACGTGGCCCCCTTCGTCACGGTGATCATGGGCGACGACGTCGAGCAGTGCATGATGCCGATCCGGGGCAGCATGGCGCTCTACATCGGCGGCATGGGCGCGAAGGACAAGAACTTCTACAACGACTACGCCAAGCGCCTCGGCTTCGAGGAAGCGGCGGAGAAGATCCAGGACCTGTACCTCGCCGGGCGCAAGGACGAGGCCATGGCGGCGGTGCCGGCGGAGCTCATCGACGCCTGCCACCTGGTCGGCCCCGCCGACCGGATCCGCGACCGGGCCCAGCGCTGGATCGAGGCGGGCCGGCGCGGCGAGGTGGGCTCCATGCTCATCGGCGGCGCGCAGAAGCAGGCCATCGAGCTCATGGCCGAGCTCATGCTCTGACGAGGTGCCGCACGGCTCCCGTGGGAGCAAGCTTCAGCTGCGACGGTATTTGCTGCGGCCAGGCGTAGGTCGTCGCCGCTGAAGCCGGCTCCCACAGAGGGGTCTCGAGCTGTGGGAGCCGGCTTCAGCTGCGACAGCTTCCACTTCGGCCAGGCGTGATTCGTCGCGGCTGAAGCAGGCGCCCACGGGGAGTGACGCTCTGTGGGAGCAAGCTTCAGCTGCGACAGCTTCCACTGCGGCCAGGCGTGGTTCGTCGCCGCTGAAGCGGGCTCCCACAGGGGCGTCGGGTTCAGGCCAGCCCCGCTTCCTCCACGAGACTCCACGCCAGTTCCGAACGCATGCGGCAGGCGTCCTTGTAGCCGAGGGCGGCGGCGCTGCTCGCGTTGCCGTCGAGGCCGCGCTTGTAGACGCCCTGGATGATCGCGGCGGAGCGGAACAGGTTGTAGACGAGGTAGAAGGTCCAGTTCTCGATGCGCTCGCGCCCCGTGAGCGCGCAGTAGCGCTCGAGCATCTCTCCCTCGGAGGGAATGCCCAGGGCTTCCAGGTCCGCGCTGCCGAGCCCCTGCCCGTCGTAGCCGGGCGAGTGGTAGTCCATGCACAGGTAGCCGAGGTCCGCGAGCGGGTGCCCGAGGGTGCAGAGCTCCCAGTCGAGGACGGCCACGATGCGCGGCTCCGTGGGATGGAGCATGACGTTGCCGAGCCGGTAGTCGCCGTGGGCGATGCGCGTCTCGTCCGACTCCGGGATGCGCTCCGGAAGCCAGGCGAGGAGCCGCTCCATGGCCTCGATGCGCTCGGTCCGGGACGCCTCGTACTGCCGCGACCAGCGGGAGATCTGCCGGGCGTAGTAGTTCCCCGGGCGACCGAAGTCGCCGAGGCCGACCGCCTCGGGATCCACCGAATGCAGCTTCGCGAGCACGGAGACGAGGTCGAGGTAGACCGCGCGGCGGTCCTCCTTCGCGAGCTCCGGCAGGAGCAGGTCCGTGAGCACGCGGCCCTCGATCTTCTCCATGACGTAGAACTTCGTACCGATCACCGCCGGGTCCTCGCAGAGCGCGACCATGCGCGGGACCGGCACGTCCGTCTCCGCGAGGGCGTGCATCACCCGGTACTCCCGATCCACCTGGTGCGCCGAGGGCAGCAGCTCGCCGGGGGGCTGCTTGCGCAGCACGTACTCGCGTCCGCCGGCCTCCAGCAGGAAGGTCGGATTGCTCTGCCCGCCCTCGAACTGGCGCACGGCGAGGGCGCCCTCGAAGCCCTCGGCCCGGTCCGCGAGAAAGCGGGCGAGGGCGGCCTCGTCGAACTCGTGGCCGGGGCGGACGGGGGTGAGCACGGGGGCGTCGATCATGGGGTCTCCCTCTCGCGGAGCCGGCGCGGGGGCCGGCGGGCGGCGGCGGAGGATACCAGCTCGCCTCCGCGCGCCCAGTCTTGATCGCCCCGGGGCCGGATGCGAGGCTTCCGGCCGCCACGGAACCGGAGGAGGAGAGGGGCATGGGCCATCGCAAGCGGCTGGCGGTCACGCTGCCCGGCGGACCGAAGGTGCAGGACACGATCGCG
>JAZBPF010000002.1:0-5551 GCA_036351515.1 Pseudomonadales bacterium
CGCCCGGGATCGCGCGGTCGACGGCGTTGCAGGCGCGCGGGCCGCAGCCGCCTCCACCCTCGAGGAAGATCATCAGGTCGTCCTCCGTACCGTCGCGCGTGGACATGACGAACTCATTGCCCGTGAAGCACATGGGGCCTGCGTTCGCATCGAAGCTGTGCGCGATGCCGCCGCCTTCGACTGCGACACTCGAACTCGCGAAGGTCAGGCCGAGATAGCGATCCAGTCCCTGCGCGTACAGGCTCTCGAAGGAAATCCCCCCGGCGGCGTCCTCGGTTCCTCCCCCGGTCTCCACCATGGCCGGCGGCTCGCTGGCGCCGGCGTCCATCCCGGTCGTGGCCGTGCTCGATCCACCTCCACCGCAGCCGGACAGCGTCAGGATGGCGACGAGTACAAGGGTCGACAGCAGATTCCTCGTGATGAGCATGAGCTTCCTCGCATGGTCGGAGCGCACGGATGCGCGGTAGCGAGGAGCCTAGGGACCGCTGCGTAGACCAACGTCGGCGAACGTGAAGAATCGTGAGGACGAGAAACCCGGGGCATGCAGGCTCTGTGTGGAGGAAGTCGGCGCCCGCTCTCCCGGCGCCACGCGTTCTCCGGTCAGTTGCTCCAGAAGGCGAAGTCGTCGTCGGGTCGATCGGGCTGCGACTGATCCCGGTCCACGTTGATGGCCGTCGTCACCGTCCAGGGCCACAGCGGCTCCACCTGCTCGCGCTCGTGCGCGGCGAGCACTTTCCGCAGGCGCTCGGCGACCTCCGGGTGCTCGGCAAGCAGATCGGTACCCTCGCCGTCGGCGTCGAGATCGAAGAGCCATTCCCTGCGCGGCATGCCGGGTGGGGCGCTGACGACGAGCTTCCAGCGGTCGTCCCGAACGGCGCTGGCGGCGCCGCTGCGGAAGAAGAGGTGGTCGTGGGGTCTGGCCGCCCTACCCCCGGAGGTCACGAAGGGCGCCAGGTCGACGCCGTCCATGACCCGGTCCGTCGGGCGCTCGGCACCCGCGGCCGCTGCGACGGTCTCATGGAGGTCGAAGTGGTGCACCGGCGCCTCGAAGACTGCCCCTGCCGGGAAGCTCGCCGGCCAGCGGACGAGGAAGGGTACGCGCAGCCCGCCCTCGAACATGGTGCTCTTCCAGCCTCGGTAGGGGGCATTCACGTCGGGCAGGCCGATGTAGCCGGCGGCGCCGTTGTCCGAGGTGAAGATCACCAGCGTGTTCTCGTCCAGCCCCTTGTTCTCCAAAGCAGCCATGAGGCGTCCGACGCCCCGGTCGAGGGACTCGATCATGGCCGCGTACACGCGCTTGCGGTGCGGGTCGCTCTCGGCGGTCGCCTCGTAGCGCTCGCGCGAGGCCTGCAGCGGCGTGTGCGGTGCGTAGTGCGCCAGATACAGGAAGAACGGGCGGTCGCGGTTCGCTTCGAGCACGCGAACCGCCTCGTCGGTGAAGTAATCGGTCAGGTACCGGGGGGGTTCGAATGCGGGACCGCCGTTGAAGCGCACAGCGGACTGCCCGGCCGCCGAGACGAGGCGCGTGATCGGATCGAAGTCCTGCACGGCTTCGATCACGTCCTCGTCGTCGCGCCGCCCGTAGCCTGCGCCGGTCATGAGCAGGCTCTCCGCGAATCCCTGCTCGTGAGGCGCCATGCCGTTCGCCGTTCCGAGATGCCACTTGCCGATGTGCACGGTGTGGTAGCCCCGGCCTGCCAGTCGTTCCGCCAGCGTGATCTCCGAGGCGGGCATGCCCATCTCCTCGTAGCCGAGGCCCGGCGGCTCGGGGTTGACGAGCCCCGCCGGTTGCAGGGGACGATCGATCGTGCCGCTCAGGAAGCGGACCAGGGGAAGGAATCCGGTGGGCATCGGCGTGAACTCGAAGCCGAAGCGGGTCCCGTAGCGGCCGGAGAGCAACGCTGCCCGCGACGGCGCGCAGGTCGCGTTGGCGGCGTACCCCTGCGAGAAGCGCACGCCCTCCGCGGCCAGGGCATCGATGTTGGGCGTCCTCGCGGTCGCCGCCGGGCCGTTCATGGAGACGTCGCTCCAGCCCAGATCGTCAGCCAGGATCAGGGCGATGTTCGGTGGCCGCTCGACGGGGGCACGGCCCTCGGGGTCGGCTCCCGTTGCCCAGACGATCTCCCGCGGCGGTTCGATCTCCGCCCGGGCGGCAGCCAGGTGCTCGATGCCGAACAGCACGATCTCGGCCCTGTAGATCCATGCCACTCCCAGGAGCGCGGCCAGACCCAGGACGATGCCTCCGATCCTCCTCATGGTTCTGCCTCGCCGACGTTCGTGGCCGATCGCGCTAATGATGTACATTAAGGCAGGGCGGATCCAGTGCAACCCGTATCGGGTCGCGGGTGGCACGCGAGAAACCGCGGGGCGCAGCAGCGCCGTGCGCGCCTTGCGCTGTGGCGATCGACCTGAAGGCGTGAGAGATTGCAGGGGGAGGTGCCTTCTCGGTGACCGACCTCACGAAGGGTCGGCTCGACTCGGCAGGTTCTTCCGCCAGGAGCAGCCGGGTGCACTCCGCAGCGGGTTCCGGAGCTCGGCTGTGACCGACCCGACTGGCTGCAGGCACGGTGGGTCTGGATCGATGCACGTTCGCGATCAGCGTGGTCCAGGCGGAACCGATCCGCGCGGCGCGGTCCTCGCTTTCGCCCTCCTCGAGCTCGCACCCAGGCACTCACGGACGATCACGGCAGCAACGATCGCCGTGTCCGCACTGCCGCTGGTGCAGCCGATGGTCGGGGAACGGATGCGCGACGACCGCGCGAACGGGCGATGAGAGCGCCGCGCATGCATCCGCACCGCTTCTTCACCGAGCCCTCGAACTCCATCCGTCCAACGGAGCCGACCTCATGACCTGGATCGCCCGCGCCGCGGTCGCTCTCGGCGCCCTCTTCTCGCTGCTGATGGGGCTCGGCGCCGTCCTGTCCCCGGAGTCCCTCGGCGAAACCCTGGGCATCGCCGCGGCGAGTGACACCGGGCGCAGCACCCTGCGCGCGGATCTCGGCACCTTCTTCCTCCTGAGTGCCGTCGCCAGCGTTCGCGCCCTCCTGGCGCGAGAGCCGCACTGGCTCTTCGGGGCAGCGCTGATCTACGGTTCGGCCGCCCTGCTGCGAACGCTCGACGCGATCATCGCCTCGGTGCCCGAGGGCATCTTCGTCACCATCGGGGTCGAGGTCGTGCTGTGCGCCGGCTTCCTCTTCGGCGCCGTGCAGCTGGGTCGGGCGGAGAAGGCAGCGCGCGCACCCGGCTGAGGCGTAGACCCGCGGATCCGGCTGGCATCAGCCCGGGCGCAGGGACCGCCACGCCGCCCGGACGAGCAGACCGCAGCCCCGGAGCCCGAGCACCAGCGCGCCGAGCGCCCCGAGCAGCCACGGCCAGTAGCGCTGCAGCAGGATCGGGCCGAGCTTTCGCCCGATCTCCTGCACCGGGGCGTAGCCCTCCGGCATCTCGATCACGCCCATCTCCCGGGACCAGGTCTCGTAGTCCGCCAGCATCGCCGCGCGCAACTCGGGACGCTCGACGGAGAGATCGCGGGTCTCTCCCGGGTCGGAAGCCAGATCGAAGACGCGCCACTGCGCGTCCCCGAGCGGAGGCAGGCTGCGGGTCAGCTTGTAGCGCCCGCGGTAGAGCCCGACGTTGCCCGCCACCTCGATCCCGACGAGGTCCTCGTCTCCGTAGACCACGGGGATCCTTCCCTCGAGCACCGGGAGGAGACTGCGTCCGGTCATGGGCCGCGCGTCGGGCGCGGGCGCGTCGGCGTCGACGAGGTCCAGCAGCGTCGGCATGACGTCGGACATGACCGAGAGCACATCGACACGCTCGCCCTCCGGGATGCCGGGACCGGCCAGGATCAGCGGCACGCGCAGCGCGCCGTCGGCCCCGTGGAACTTGAAGAGATCGCTCGGCGAGGCCGCAGCGCTCGCCCACTCGGGACCGATGGCGACGGAACTCCCCGGGCCGCCCATGGCCTCGAGCTCCGTTTCCGCATAGCCGTGCGTCCGCAGCCACAGGCGCATGAAGGCCTGCTGCGCGGGCGATCCGCCGAGGAGCTGGGCGCCCTCGGGGCCGTTGTCCGAGGTGACGACGAAGATCGTGTCCTCGAGCACGCCGGACGCGCGCAGATGATCGACCAGCCGGCCGATGTGGAAGTCCATGGCTTCCAGCATGCCGGCGTTCACTTCCATGGCGCGGATCGCCTGCGCCCGCGCATCGTCGTCGAGGGCGTCCCAGTCACGGAGCGCGGGATGCATGTCGGCGAGCGGTGCGCCCTCGGGGATCAGGCCGAGCTCGGCGGCACGCGCGTGCCGCTGCACGCGCAGCTCGGACCAACCGGCGTCGTAGACCCCGTCGTAACGCTCGATGAACGCCCGGGGCGCCTGCACGGGAATGTGGATGGCCTGGAAGGCCACGTAGGCGAGGAAGGGGCCGTCCGCGTCCGGCGCATCGCCCAGGTAGTCGATCATCCGGTCGACGAGGAACTCCGAGGAGTAGAAATCCTCCGGCAGCTCTGCCGGCTCACCATCCTCGAACCAGGGCGCCTCGTCGTAGAGAGGCAGGTACGGCTGATCGGCCCAGTTGTCCGCGCCCGAAGCGTCGAGGACGAACGAACGGTCGAAACCGTGGTGGTTCGGAAGATCTCCGGGGCCGTGACCGAGATGCCACTTGCCGGTCATGTAGGTCCGGTAACCCGCGCGCTTCAGGCGCACGGCGAGCGTCTCCACGCCCTCCTCGAGATGCATGGTGTAGCCGGGCCGCCCCTCGTGCGAGGGTGGCAGCACCTCTGGGATGGCCCCGAGGCCCGCGCGATGGTTGTCCATGCCCGTGAGCAGCATCGCCCGCGACGGTGCGCACTGTGGCGACGCCCGGAACTGCGTGAAGCGCGTTCCGCTCCGCGCCAGCGCGTCGATGTTGGGGGTGCGGGCCTCGCCGCCGTAGGCGCCGAAATCCGTGAGCGCCACGTCGTCCGCGAGCAGGATCACGATGTTCGGCGCCTCGGCCACCGCGCTCGCCGAGCCGAGCACAAGGAGGAGCGAGAGTACGGCGCGCAGCTTCATCGACCGGGGTCCTCGTCAGGGTATCGCACTGCGGCCGCGAATCAGTTCGACCAGTACGCGAACTCGTCGCCGGGGCCGAACGGTACGCCGAGAGGACTGTCGACGTTGATCGGCGTGATCAGCTGGGCGGGCCAGGCCGGGGGCATCTGCGCTGCATTGTGCGCAGCCAGCGCCGCACGCAGCTCGGCCAGCTTCTCGGGCATGGTCTCGGACAGGTCGTCGCGCTCACCCGGGTCGCGGGAGAGATCGAACAGCCACTCGCGCCGCGGCATCCCCTCGGGAGCGCTCACGTTCATCTTGTAGTCGCCGATGCGCACGCTCTGCGCAGCGCCGCTGCGCCAGAAGAGCGCGTCGTGCGGCACGCCCTCCACTGCGCCGGTCACGTAAGGCACCAGGTCGACGCCGTCGATCACACGATCCGACGGCAGTTCGGCGCCAGCCGCAGCGGCGGCCGTGGCGTACAGGTCGAAGTGCTGCACGGGCTGCTCGTAGACGACCCC
>JAZBPF010000003.1:0-7846 GCA_036351515.1 Pseudomonadales bacterium
CGACGCCCAGGAGCGTCGAGAGTTCCGGCGCGAGTGCGGTGGCGACGGCGTCGGGTTCGTCCTCGAGGTGTGCGCGGGCCCAGTCGGCGCGCGTGTGGACCGTGAAGCAGCCGCCCGTGTCCCGGCCGGGCTTCGCGTCCTCGCGCACGGCGAGAGCGATCGTGCTCGCCTCCGGCGCGAGGAGGTCGAAGGGGGCTCCGGCCTCCGGCGCCTGCACCAGGGCGGTCCAGCACGGCTCGGCCGGATGTTCCGCGAGGCGCGCGGCGAGATCGTCTTCCCCCGCGTCGCGGAGCAGCGCCGCGGCCTGCGCCGGCGGCAGCGCCAGGACGAGGGCGTCGAAGGGGCCGTGCGCCTCGCCTGCGTCGTCGGTGAGCGTCCAGCCGTCTGCGTCGCGGGCGAGGGCCTCGATGCGGACGCCGGTCGCCGGGTCCAGGTCGGCCGCCAGGTGCGCTCCGAGCGCGCTCGCATCGGGGACGGGCACGAAGGCGTCGTCTCCGGCGGCGGGCCAGGGCGCGAGCACCCCGGCCTCCACCCAGTCGTCCACGGCGCGGCGGAAGCGCGGATCCCCGGCGCGCAGCATCGGGGCGCCGTGATCGTGGGCGAGGCGCGCATCGGTGCGGCTGCGCCGCGTCGCGAGGCGCCCGCCGGGGCGCCGCCCCTTGTCGAAGAGCGCCACGGGCCAGCCGTGGTCGGCGAGCGTGCGCGCCGCGACGAGGCCCGCGACGCCCGCACCGATCACGGCGACGCGCGGCGGCGCCGGCCGGGCCGCTCGGCCCGTGTGCGCCGCGTAGGCGGCGACGTCCAGGCGCCGGGCGTGGGTCGCCGTGTCCCGGGGCCGGACGCGGCCGAGCACGGGACGCTCCGGATCGAAGGGTCGGTCGAAGCCGCCGAGGCACCAGAGCAGGCCGCCGTAGGAGTTCGGATCGCGCCCGTCCAGGGCGTAGCGATGGTTCAGGTCGATGAGCCGGGCGAGGGCGGTCTCCGGATCCGGGGACCACTGCGGGATCATCTTCCCCCAGGTCATGCGCACGTTGTTGTGCAGTTCCCCATGGATCACCAGCGAGCGCTGCGCCGCGTCCCAGAGGGCGTCGCCGGTGCGTCCGCGGGCGAGGCGCTCGCGGCCGTGCAGCGTCGGCCGCCGGTCTTCCGCGTGGGCCGCGAGCGTCTCCCGGGCCCAGGCGGGCAGCGCCTCGAGCGTGTCGTGGGTCTTCTCGTGGAAGCACCAGGCCCAGGACATCTCCCGCCAGATGAGCAGCTCGTCGAGGAACTTCTCCGCCCCCGATCCGCCCGCCTCGGCGGCTTCCCGCGCGACGCGGAAGGGCGAGACGTGGCCGTAGTGCAGGTAGGGCGAGAGCCGGCTCACGCCGTCCGCGAGCGGGTCGTTCCGGCGCTTGTCGTAGCGCCGCAGGCCCCCGTCGCGGAACGCCTCCCAGCGCGCGTAGCCGGCCCGGCTGCCGCCGGGCGTGTGCGGGACCGGGCCGACCGTGTGGTCGATGGCGCAGGCGGCGACGAGTTCCGCGAGGTCCGCGGTGGCGAGATCCACGGGCTCGAAGGGCAGGTCCGGGAGGAAGGGCGGGTGCTCGGGGGCGATCTCCTCCGGCTCCGCCGCCAGCGCGGCCTCCCGCGCCGTGCGCGTCGCCTTGCGAAAGCGGAAGGCCCGGTCGCGGGCGTCCGCGGGCACGGTCCGCATGGGCACGAGGCAGGCGGCGTCCACGCCGATCGTGCCGACCGGGGCCTCGTGGGCCACCCGGCGGGTCCAGGCGCGGATCGGCGTCCAGGGGAAGCTCTCGGTGACCACGGCTGCCGCCCGGGAGGCCAGGGTCAGGAGGTGGTCGCCGCGGTGGCCCGGACGCTCGAGATGGAAGGCGTAGCCGATGCCCCGGGCCGCGAGCTCCGCCTGCACGTCCCGCGCGCCCTCGAGGATGAAGCGATGGTGGCGGTCCGAGGCGAAGGGATAGCGCTCCGAGAGCGCGTGGTAGACGAACACCGGCACGCCGAGGCTGCGGCCGAGGAGCAGGGCGGCGTCGAGGGCCGGGTTCTCGTGGCCGCGCACGCTCGTGCGCATCCAGTAGAGGACGAAGGCCGCGGACTCGACCACGGGCTGGCGGTTCAGCGCGGTCGTGCGTTCGCGGAGCGCGTCGGGAAGGAGGTCGATCGGCGGTACGGACATGGGCGGTTCCCGTTCTGCCGCAGGCCCGTGCGCGAGGGCGGGATGCTACTTGCTCAGGTGAGGCCGAGCCAGATCAGGCGCACGCCCACCACCGCGAGGGAGAAGTACACGAAGCGGAAGAACCAGGTCTCGTCGATGCGGTGGTGCAGCCAGGCGCCGAGGCGGATGCCCACGGGCGCGAGCGGCGCGAGCACGAGGGAGGTCGTGAGGTTGCCGATCTCCAGCTGACCGAGCCAGGCGTAGGGCGGCAGCTTGATCCAGTTCACGACCGCGAAGAAGGCGACGCTCGTGGCCTGGAAGGCCGACTTCGAAAGGCCCTGACGAAGCAGGTAGACGTTCACCGGTGGCCCCCCGGCGTGGACGCCGAAGCTCGTGAAGCCGGCCACGGCGCCCCAGAAGGTGCCCGCGATCGGCCGCGCCGGGCGCCCCGGCGGCGGGCCGCCCCGGCCCGAGAGGGCGTCGACGATCCGCAGGCCCACGAAGACGACGGCGATGAGGCCGATGAGCACGCGGATGTGGTCGTCGGAGAGGTAGCGGAAGGTGAAGGTGCCGACGACGATGCCGACGGTCGCGCCGGGCAGGAGCACCCACAGGTTCGGCAGGTCCCACTGGCGCCACCAGCGGTGCACGGCGAAGGCGTCCATGACCATGAGTAGCGGCAGCATGATCGCCGCGGCCTGCACGGGCCCCGCGGCGAGCGCCATGAGCGGCACGCCGAGGATGCCGATGCCGCCGCCGAGGCCACCCTTGGCGATGCCGACGATGAGCACGGCCGGGATCGCCAGCGCGTAGAAGAAGGGGTCGGTGATCACGTCGGGACGCTCGCAGCGGCGATCCGGTCCGCGCGGCGGACGCCCCGGACGCGCAGGCCCACGACGCCGGTCTCCACGGCGAAGCCGGCGAGGAGGATCCAGGCGGCCACCACGTGGTCGAGCCAGCCCGCCGCGCTCGTGAGCGCGGCGAGGCCGGCGATGCCGCCGACCCGGAGCACGCCGCCCACGGCCATGCCGCCGGTGCGCTCGCGCACCATGAGGATCCCGTGGAAGTAGTTGCGCACGATGATCACCACGGGCAGGCCGGTCATGACGAGGATCACGTCCAGGGCACGGTCGAGCACCGCGCCGCGGACCCCGAGCCCGTGGCGGAGCACGAGATCGCCGAGGGGCGTCGCCGCGACCGCGAGCATGAGGCCGGTGATGCCGGCGGTCACGGCGCCCATGAAGCGGCGCTTGCCCGGCAGGTCGTCGAGGCCGAAGGCCACGAAGAAGTGCCGGAACTGGTTCGACGCCTGCTGGAACAGGAAGGTGAAGTCGAAGCCCACGCGCAGGGCGGCGATGCTCGTCAGCCCGTCGGGCATGCGTGCGACGAAGGCGTAGAGCACGGGGCGGGAGAGGGCGAACATCACGCCCGTGGTCGCCACGGGCAGGAAGAAGGCGAGCAGGCGCCGGACCGTCGGCGCGGGCTCCGCCGGGCCGCCCGGAAGGCTGCGGACGAGGACCGTGCCGACGGCGCCGTGCGCCGCGGCGGCGATCGCCTGGGCACCCACGAGCGTGCCCGTGGCCGGCGCCCCTGCGGCGAAGCCCGCCACGAGCACGGCGACGACGGTGCCGAGGTAGAGCGTGTTCAGGAGCGTCACCCGCCCGGTGCGCCGCGCCTGCACGAGCAGCCCCACCTGGAACAGGCGCCAGCCGTTCAGCAGCAGCACCGGGCCGAGGAGCACCAGGTAGGCGTCCACCCGCGCCCGCATGGCGGGCTCGATGCCGAAGGCCGCCTCGAGGAGCGCGTCCCCGGCCACCCCCACGGTGGCCACGATCGCGGCGAAGGCCGTCGCCACGGTGAGCACGAAGGCGAGGGTCCGCCCTCGTGCGGCGGGTCCGCGGGCGAACTGCGTCGCGAGCTGCGGCGTGAAGTTCAGCGCGGCGTTGAAGAGCCCGAAGACGGACTGGGCGAGGGCGAAGACCGCGAGCTCGGTCACCGCGTCCTCGTAGCGTGCCAGGACCCCGTTCTGCACCTGGGTCGCGATCACGCCGACGGCCCCGGTGAGGGCGAGGGGCCAGTAGAAGGACCAGTACTCGCGCTGGCGGGAGGGGGCGCCGGGGCTCACGCGGCGCCGTCCCGCCCGGTGGACCGCCGCGTCATTGCCGGTCGTCCGGTGCCGGGGCAGACTCCGCTCCGTTCCGGCGCCCCGTTCCTCCAGGGAGATCCCTTCTCATGCGTCCTTCCCGTTGCCTCGTGCCCGTACTCGCACTGTTCGCCGCCCCGGCGCTCGCCGAGCCCTGGGTCACGGACCCCGGTCACACCCGGATCCTGTTCGAGGTGGAGCACCTCGGCTTCTCGACGATGCCGGGCATCTTCCGCGACTTCGCCGTGGAACTCGACTTCGATCCCGAGCAGGTGGAGCGCAGCACGCTCTCCGTGGTGGTGGAGACGGCGAGCATCGACATGTTCCACGAGCAGCTCAACGAGCACCTGCGCAGCGACGACTTCTTCGCCGTGGCCGGTCACCCGACCATGGAGTTCCGGAGCACCCACGTCGTGCCCGTGGACGATGACCACGCCCAGGTCTTCGGCGACCTCACGCTCCTCGGCGTCACCCGGGAGATCGTCCTCGACGTGACCCTGAACCAGCTCGGCCCCCACCCCATGAGCGGCAAGGAGCACGTCGGCTTCTCGGCGACCGGCACCGTCGACCGCACGGAGTTCGGCATGGACTACGCCGCGCCCGCCGTGGGCCGCAACGTGGTGCTCTCCCTCGACGGGGAGTTCACGGCCCCCGAGGCGGCCGCCGAGTGAGCCCCGCCCGGTGATCCTCGAGCACGCATTGCTGTCCGTCCGCGCCGGGGAGACGGCGGCCTTCGAGGCCGCCTTCGCCGAGGCGTCGGCGCTCCTGGCGCGGCAGACCGGCTACCGAGGCCATCGGCTCGAGCGCTGTATCGAGCGGGGAGGGCTCTACCTGCTGCTGGTGGAGTGGGAGCGGCTCGAGGACCACGAGGACGGTTTCCGGAAGGGCCCCGACTATCCGGAATGGAAACGACGGCTCCACCACTACTACGAACCGTTCCCGGAGGTGCCGCATTTCGAGAACGTGGTGCGGGGCTTTGCTTCGTCCTGAACGGGGCAGTCGCGGCTGAAGCCGGCTCCCACAACGGGGGTGTCGACACCCCCTTGTGGGAGCCGGCTTCAGCGGCGACGGGCGAGGGTAGGCCGGAGTCGAGGGTCGATGCCGGAACGACGCCCCCGAACCCGCCTCAGACCCCCAGCTTCTCCGCCAGCGCCACGATCCTCCGCGCGCGTTCCAGATGCGGCACGTCGACCATCTCCCCACGCCAGGCAAAGGCCATGCGCCCCTCGGCCCGGGCGGTGTCGAAGGCCTCCATCAGGGCGCGGGCATCGGCCACGGCCTCGGCGGAGGGCGTGAACGCCTCGTTGACGATCTCCACCTGGGACGGGTGGATCGTCATCTTGCCGGTGAAGCCCATGTCCGCCGCCTCCGCGCACTCCCGCGCGAGGCCCTCGGCGTCGCGGAAGTCCACGTAGACCCCGTCGATGGGGGCGACGCCCCCGGCCGCCGCGGCGAGCAGGGTCTGGATGCGGCAATGGGCGAAGACCGGCAGGTAGCGGCCGGCGTCGTCGCGATTCCGGCGTGCGCCGAGGGCGGCGGAGAGATCCTCGGCGCCCCAGGTCAGGCCCTCCACCCGGGGTGCCGTCGCGAGCCGGGGCAGGGCGAAGACCCCCTGCGGCGTCTCCGTGGCGATCACGAGCACGCGCACCGAACCTTCCGCGTGCCCGCCGCGCCGCTCGAGATCCCGCAGGCGCAGGTCCATGGCGTGCAGGTCGCTCTCGTCGCGCACCTTCGGAACGAGCAGGGCGTCCGGTGGGGTGCCGGCGAGGAGCGCCTCGAGGTCCGCCTCGCCCCAGGGCGAGTCGAGCGGGTTCGCGCGCACGATCCGCTCCTTGCCACCGAAGTCCACGGCGTCGAGCCAGCGCCGGAGCTCCGCGCGAGCGTCCGCCTTGCGCTCGGGGACGACCGCGTCCTCGAGGTCCAGGATCAGGGCGTCCGCGGGCAGTGCGAGCGCCTTCTCGAGCATCCGCTCGTTCGCGCCGGGGACGAAGTGGAGGGAGCGGCGGGCGCCCATGGGGATCTCCGGGCCGGGACGGGCCTCCAATCTGCCCGCCGCGCGGATCGGTCTCAAGGCGGGGTGCCCGCGGTCGCCGCCGGCCCCCTACAATTGCGCGGCGAGGGACACCCGGAGAGAGGAGAGCGACCGTGGCGGGACTCTGGTTCGAGGAATTCGAGGTCGGGCAGCGCTTCGAGCACGACATCCGACGCACCGTCACCGAGACGGACAACCTGCTGTTCACGACCCTCACGCACAATCCGGCGGCCCTGCACCTCGACGCCGAGTACATGCGCGAGAGCGACTACGGCCGGCCGCTCGTGAACAGCGTGTTCACGCTCGGGCTCATGGTCGGCGTGTCCGTCGGGGAGACCACCCTCGGGACCACGGTCGCGAACCTCGGCTGGGACGAGGTGCGCTTCCCGGCGCCGGTGTTCGTGGGAGACACGCTCCACTGCGTGACCACGGTGCTCGAGACGCGGGCATCGAAGTCGCGGCCGAACGCGGGCATCGTCGTGTTCCGGCACGAGGCCTTCAATCAGGAGGACGTACTGGTGGGGACGTGCAAGCGGAGCGGGTTGATGCTGCGGCGGCCGGTGTGAGGGTTGCGAACGGTCGTGGAAGTCGCGGCTGAAGCCAGCTCCCACAATGGGGGTGTCGACACCCTCCTGTGGGAGCCGGCTTCAGCCGCGATTTCGCAGAGCATCCGGCCTTTCGCCGCGCCGGCTCAAGGCCACCCCGCCCCCGGCACCTCCACCCGCGTCAGCTCCACGCGCCCGGTCCGGGCCGTGGCCTTCGGATCCGAGTCGGCGGCCGTGAGCACGTAGAGCGTGCGCCGGTCCTCGCCGCCGAGCATGCAGGCGAAGGCGCCCTGATCGAGCTCGACCACGTCGGTGACGGTCCCGCCCTCGGTCAGGCGCAGGCATGCGTTCCCGAGGGGCGAGGCCGCCCAGATGCCGCCCTCGGCGTCGAGGCAGATGCCGTCCGGGACCCGGTCCTCGGGGAGTTCGGCCCAGACGCGCCGGTTCGTGAGCGCCCCGTCGGTTCCGAGATCGAAGGCCGTGAGCCGGCGGCCGAAGGTCTCGGCCACGATCAGGGTGCTGCCGTCGGGGGTGATCACGGTTCCGTTGGGGAAGAAGAGGTCCTCCGCGGCCACCTGCGCGGTGCCGTCCGGATCGACGCGCAGGAGCACCGTCGGCACGGGCGTCGCGCCGCCGTGGAGGTCGAAGCCGAAGTTGCCGACGAAGGCCCGGCCGGTGGCGTCCACCACCATGTCGTTGCAGTGGAAGGGCGCCAGCGCGGAAAGATCCGCGTGTTCGACCAGGTTGCCGTCCGCCTCCCGACGCAGGATTCGCCGGTCGCGCATGGACACGACCAGCAGACGGCCGTCGGGCAGCCAGCCGAGCCCCGAGGGGTCCTGCGGGACCTCGCAGATCGCCTCGAGGGTGCCTTCCGGCGACAGTTCGAACACGGTCTGCGCGTGCATGTCCGAGAACCAGAGCCGGCCCTCGTGCCAGCGGGGACCCTCGCCGAAGCGCAGGCCGTCGACGAGGATCTC
>JAZBPF010000004.1:0-3382 GCA_036351515.1 Pseudomonadales bacterium
ATCACGTCGGAGACGCCGGAGTCCACGTAGTCCTCCGCGAAGGCGAGGCCCGGGCGCATGCGCAGCAGGTCGCGCCAGCGGATCGCGGCCCGTGGATCCTCCGCGCCCTGCCATTCCGGCACCGGCGCCGGCGCGTCGAGGTCGATCGCGCCGCGCCCCACGAGCAGGCCCACGAGCGCGTGGAGCATGCTCTTGGCCATGGACCAGGACTGGAGCGTGCTCGTGCGGTCCGTCTCCGGCCCGTAGTGCTCGAAGACCAGCTGCCCGCGATGGACCACGAGCACGGCCCGGGTCACCCCGTCCTCGGGGCCGAGGTCGGTCAGCGCACGGATTGCGCGGTCGAAGGCCGCCCGGTCGAGGCCTGCGGGGAGCGGTCCCCGCGCCCATTCCTGCGTGGGCCAGGGCACCTCCTCGGGTTGGGTCGGGAAGGGCGGAAGCGGGTCTGCCATCGGGAGCTCCTGCGAGGCTTCGCAGGAGTGTAGCGGGACCCTGGGTGGCGGGGCCGGCATCGACGACGGCGGGACCGGACGACGGGGAGAGGTCGCCGGTCTGGTTCCGCGGGGCCGAGCGGCGCGCCGGCGTCCGCTCAGCGGGGCAGGGCGGCGCCGTCGGGCGCGGCCGCTGCGTCCGGCGCTCCGGGCGCCGGTGCGGCGCGGCGGTCGTCGCCGAAGCGTTCGAGCAGCGCCTCGGCGAGCTGGTTGCTGACCTCCCGGAGCAGCACCCGCGACCGCGCGTCCGGCCGGGCCACGACCCAGAGCTCGAGATGCACCGCGTCCGGCGTCTCCCCGAACACGGGGATCAGCTCCGGCGTCTGCTCGCCGAGGTAGCGGGGCAGGGCGACGATGCCCCAGCCGGCCACGGCAGCCATGCGCTGGGTCTGGAGCGAGTCCGAGCGGAAGGCCACGCGGGCCTGGGGGATGCGCTGGCCCAGGCGCTCCACCGCCAGCGTGAACCGCTGCTCGGAGGCGCCGTCCACGAACCAGTGCCGCTCCAGCTCGTCGAGGCGGGGCATGCCGTGCTGTTCCACGTAGGCGCGGCTCGCCCAGGCGCCCATGGGCAGGGCCCCGGCGCGCCGGCAGAGCAGCTCGGCCTGCTCCGGGCGCACGTGGCGCACGGCGACGTCCGCCTCGCGCTCGAGGAGATTCAGGGTCTCGCCGGACACGAGGATCTCGAACTGGCGCTCGATCTCTCCGGAGAAGTCCTGCAGCGGACGCAGCAGCTCGGGCACCAGGTCCGCGAGCACCTCCGCCACGGTGATGCGCACCTTCCCGGCCGGCGACTTCCGCAGGGCGTCGGAGACGGCCTCGAAGGCGAGGGCGTCGTCGAGCATGCGCCGGCCGAGTTCCGCCAGCCGGTCCCCGGCCTCGTTCACCGCGAGGCCCATGGCCGTGCGCTCGAAGAGCTTCACCCCCAGCGCCTGCTCCAGCTGCTGCACGTGGCGGGCGACGGTGGGGTGGGCGAGCTTCAGGTGCCGGGCCGCCCGGGCGAGGCTGCCCTGATCGACGACGGCGACGAAGCTGCGGACGAGGTTCCAGTCGAGGCTCGAGACGGGGCGCATAGGTCATGCTCTTGTTGCGGCGCACACTCGTCCGCGGAGGAGGGGGTGCACAAAATCGAGAAACGATTTCTACGTTACCTTCGTTCTCAGGTCAAGGAACAGGTGTTACCTTGCGTAACGTGCTCAGGGGCTCCTCCCCTCCCCCCTCTCCCCACCCCTGAGCCCGGTGCCCAAGGAGTCCGACCATGAACAAGCTCGCTCTCGTCGCAGCGACCGCCCTGACCGCGGGGCTCTCCCTCTCCGCGCAGGCCCAGTACAACAGCCACGCCGAAGCCCGCGGCTACGACCAGTGCCTCGAGGCTGCCCAGGCCGAGATGACCGGCCTCACGCCGAAGCGCGAGTACTACATCGCGAAGCAGGAAGACACGAACGTCTACTACATCAACGGCTGGGCCTGGCAGGGTGACGAGCGCGCCGACGTGCGCGTCTACTGCGAGACCACTCCGAACGGCCGTCGTCTGGTCGAGTACTCCACGGCCGCCGGCCGCTACGCAGTGGCCGACCAGGGCCGCGGCGAAGCCATCGCCGCCAGCGAGTAAGGGGTCACTCCGGCGGCGCCCCTCCGCCGCCGGGGACCTCGCTCGACGGGGCCGCATCCGCGAGGGTGCGGCCCCGTTGCGTTTCGGGGGCGCGCGCGTCGCAGCTGAAGCTTGCTCCCACAGGGGGCGCCAGTTGTGGGAGCAAGCTTCAGCCGCTCCGGCGGGCCGGGCGACCCTGACAGTGAGCGCCCACTACGCCAACAGCTTCGGCGGAACCTGCCCGCTGTTCCCCACCCCCGCCCCGAACTGGCCACCCCGCCCCCACCGCGGGATCATGCCCGCCCGCAATCCCGGTCCGTTTCCGTGCAGCAGCCCTCCCGCCCCGTCACCAGCTCCCAGCCCGGCGTCCACGACGCCCTGGTCGAGCGCGTCCGCCGGCACCTCGCCGAGCCCTGGCGCCGCCCCGTCGCCGACCACACCCGCCGCGCCTTCGAGGCCGCGGCCGAGATCGTGGACACCCACACCGGCCCGCTGCTCCTCGACGCCGGTTGCGGGACCGGCGCGAGCAGCGAGCGGCTCGCCCGGCAGCGGCCCGACGCCCTCGTGCTCGCCGTGGACAAGTCCGCGGACCGGCTGGGGCGCGGGACGAACGCCGGCGAGGGGCCCCCCAACGTCCTGCGCCTGCGCGCCGACCTGCAGGACTTCTGGCGCCTCGCCCACGACGCGGGCTGGCACCCCGAGGCCCAGTACCTCCTCTACCCGAACCCCTGGCCCAAGCCCGGCCAGCTCGGCCGGCGCTGGCACGGACATCCGGTCTTCCCGTGGATCCTCGCCCTCGGCGGCACGCTCGAGCTCCGGTCGAACTGGCGCACCTACGTCGAGGAGTTCGCCCTGGCCCTCGCCGTGGCCGGCGTGACGGCGGAGGTCGAACCGGCGGGGGACGACGGGGATCCGGTCTCGCCCTTCGAGCGGAAGTACCTGGCGAGCGGGCACGGGTGCTGGCGGTTGCGGGTGCGGTTGCCGGAGGGGGTTCGCCCCCCGGGGAGGTAGTGGTGGAGGTGTCGACAGGCATCGGACTCATCGACAGAGCCGGTGCTCTGCGAAGTCGCAGCTGAAGCTTGCTCCCACAGGAGGGCGTCGACACCCCGTTGTGGGAGCAAGCTTCAGCTGCGACTTTTCCACTGCGCGTAGCCGATCCTCCCCGCTCCCCACCATGGCCTCCATCCCGCCCCGGCGGTAGCATCCCGCCGGCACTCGGGAGGCAGGCGGTGGACTGGACGACCTACCGGACGCTCTGCGACCGCGGCGACGTGCTCTCGCGCTTCCTGCTCGAGCACACGGCGCG
>JAZBPF010000005.1:0-10390 GCA_036351515.1 Pseudomonadales bacterium
GCACCGGGCGCAGCATACCGCCCCGGTCGTCGGCAGAGCCACCGACGCAGGGCCGGAGCGGTCCCCGGCCTGCCCCGGGCCTCCGGACGGTCGTCGGCGCGTCGTCCCGGACGGTGTAGCATCGAGCGCGGAACGCGGGGAGGAAGATCGTGCACGAGCTCCGCCTCTGCGAGAGCCTCGTCCGCTGCGTGGAGACCGAGGCCCGGCGCCTGCTCGGCGCCCGGATCCACCGCGTGCACGTGGCGGTCGGGGCACTCTCCTGCGCCTCCCCCGAGGCGCTCGCCTTCTGCTACGGGGCCGTCACCCGGGGAACCCTCGCCGAGGGCAGCGAACTCTCGATCCGCCGCGTGGCCGCGACCGGGCGCTGCATCGCCTGCGGCGCGGAGGGTCCGATGGATTCCCGCGCCTCCCCGTGCTGCGAGTGCGGAAGCTTCGGTCTCGTCCCGCTCCGCGGCGAGGAACTCGTCCTCGAGGAACTGGAGATCGAGTGATGTGCGGGATCTGCGGCTGCGGCACGCCGGACGGCGCCTCCCACGAGACATCCCGGGCCGTTCCCGCGCCCCATGGCCACGAGGCCGCGCAGCGGCGCGTGCGCGTGGAAGCGGACCTGCTCGCGGAGAACGCGCGCCACGCCGCCGCGAACCGCGCGCGCCTCGACGCCGCAGGCGTGCTCGCCGTGGACCTCGTCTCCGGGCCCGGGGCGGGCAAGACCACGCTGCTCGAGCGCACGGTCGAGGCGCTGGGGTCCGACCTTCCGATCGCGGCCATCGAGGGCGATCAGGCCGGGGAGCGGGACGCGGAACGGCTGCGGGCCCTCGGGATCCCGGTCGTGCAGATCAACACGGGACGGGGCTGCCACCTCGACGCGCACCAGGTGGGGCACGCCCTGGAGGCGCTGCCGCTCCGGCCGGGGACCCTGCTGTTCCTCGAGAACGTGGGCAACCTCGTGTGCCCCGCGGCCTTTCCCCTGGGCGCCCATTGGCGCGTGGCCCTGCTCTCGAGCCCCGAGGGGGACGACAAGCCCCTGAAGTACCCGGACCTCTTCGCCGGCGCCGACCTGCTGCTCCTCACCAAGGCCGACCTCGCCCCGTACGTCGACTTCGACGCGGCCGCGGCCATCGAGCACGCCCGGCGGGTGCGGCCGGGGCTGCCGGCGACGGTGCTCTCGGCCCGGAGCGGCGCGGGCCTGGACGGCTGGCTGCGCTGGCTCCGCGCGGCCCGCGAGCTCCACGGCCTGGGCCGCTGAGCCGTGGCGGCGCACGCGCTCCGGCTGCGGGGGCGGGTGCAGGGCGTCGGCCTGCGGCCTGCGGTGGTGCGCCTCGCCCGACGGATCGGCGTCACCGGAGAGGTGGGCAACGACGGCGACGGCGTGTGGCTGCACCTATACGGAACCCAGGAAGCCGTCGACACCTTCCTGGAAGCCCTGCCCGCCGCGCTGCCCGAAGCCACCCGCATCGACGCCCGGGAAGTCACCGCCCTCGTCGACGGGCCCGCCCCGGCCGCCTTCACGGTCGCGCCCACGGCGGCGACCGCCGTGCACACGGAGCTGGCGCCCGATCGGGCGCTGTGCCCCGCCTGCCTCGACGAACTCCGCGACCCGGGCGATCGTCGACACCGGTGGGCGCTGAACCAGTGCGCCGAATGCGGCCCCCGGGTCACGCTCGCCCGCGCGCTGCCCTGGCGAAGGGAAGCCACGAGCCAGGCGCCCTTCCCCCCCTGCGACGCCTGCCGCAGCGAGTACGCGGATCCGGAGGACCGCCGCTTCCACGCGGAGCCGATCGCCTGCCCGGACTGCGGCCCGCGGTTCCGGCTGCGGGAGGCGGACGGCCGCGCGGCCTCGTCCCCGGAGGCGCTCGCGGACCCGGTGGCCGCCGCGGCCGCGCGCCTCGCCACCGGCGCGATCGTGGCCGCCAAGGGCACGGGCGGCTACCACCTGCTCTGCGACGCGACGGACCCGGCAGCGATCGAGCGCCTGCGCCTGCGCAAGCGGCGGCCCCGGAAGCCGGTGGCCGTGCTGTTCGCGGACCTCGCGGCGGTCGAGGCGGAGTGCCGCGTCTCCCCGGAGGAGCGCGCCGCCCTCGCCTCGGCCGCCGCCCCCATCGTCGTGCTGCGGCGCCGGGAAGGCGGCACGCTGCCCGAGGGGCTCGCGCCGGGGCTCCGCCAGCTCGGCTGCATGCTCGCCCACACGGCCCTGCAGCACCGGCTCCTCGCCGCCGTGGGCCGCCCCCTGGTCGCCACCTCCGGCAACCGCAGCGGCGCCCCCCCGTGCATCGACGAGGAGAGCGCCCTGCGCGAACTCGTCGGCATCGCGGACGCCTTTCTCGACCACCCGCGCGCGATCACCGTGCGCCTCGACGACTCCGTCGTCCGCTTCGCGGGCCCGCGCCCGGTGCTGCTGCGGCGCGCACGGGGGTACTTTCCGGAATCCCTGCCCCTGCCCCCGGGACTCGTCGCGCAGCCGCCGCTCCTCGCCCTCGGCGGCGACCTGAAGGCGGCGGTGTGCGTCGCGGCCGGGGACCGGCTCGTGCCCGGCCCGCACGTCGGCGACCTCGCGGCCCCGGCGGTCCGCGACGACTTCGAGCGCCTGCTCGCCTTCCAGACGCGGCTGCTGGGCGTCTCCGTGCAGGACGTGGCCGTCGATCTCCATCCGGACTACGCCTCGCGTGCGCTCGCGCGCCCCGCTGCGGAGGGCACCGTTCACGCGGTCGCGCACCACCATGCCCACGTGGCGGCCTGCCTCGCCGATGCCGGTCGTCCCGTGGACGCGCCGCCGGTGCTCGGCATCGCCCTGGACGGGCTCGGGTACGGAGCCGACGGCACGCTCTGCGGCGGCGAGTTCCTGCTCGCGGACTACGCGCGGTGCGTCCCCCTCGGCGGTCTCGCCGCCGTCGCGCTTCCGGGCGGCGAGGCGGCGCAGCGGGAGCCCTGGCGCAACCTGCTCGCCCAGCTGCTCCGCTGCTTCCCGCTGGAGGCGCTCGACGACGCGGTGCGCGGCACCCCGGCCGCGGCGGCCCTCGCGGGGCGCCCCGTGACGGCGCTCGCGCGCGTCGTGGCGGACGGGACCCACGCCCCGCTCGCGAGCTCCGCGGGCCGGCTCTTCGACGCGGTGGCGGCGGCCCTCGGGGTGGCGCCGGAGCGGCTGTCCTTCGAGGGCGAGGCCGCGCTGCAGCTCGAGGACCTCGCTGCCCGCGCACCGGAACCGGCCGTCCCCGACGGCGACCTCGCCTTCGCGCTCCGTCCGGAGGGCGCCCGGCTCCGCCTCGATCCCGCTCCGCTCTGGCCCGCGTTGCTCGCGGCCCTGCGCCGCGGGGCGCCGCCGACGCAACTGGCGCGGCGCTTTCACCGGGCCTTCGCCGAGGGCCTCGCGGCGGCCGCCGTGCGCCTGCGCACCACGCACCGCTTCGACACGGTGGCCCTCGGCGGCGGCGTGTTCCAGAACGCGCGGCTCCTGACGGACACCGCGGAGGCCATGGAGCGATCCGGCCTCGCGGTGCTCGTGCCCCGGCGCCTGCCTCCGGGGGACGGCGGGCTGGCGGCCGGGCAGGCGGTGGTGGCGCTGGCCCGGAGATCCCGCCAGCATCGGGAGGAGAGCGAGCGCGCCGGGGCGGCAGGAGCGCGCAGCGGGAGGAGGACGTCCTCATGTGTCTCGGCATCCCCGGACGGATCGTCGCCGTCGAGGACCCTGAACGCCTGACCGCGTGGGTCGAGGTGTCCGGCGTGCGGCGGAGCGTGAACGTCCTGTGCGTGCTGGAGGACGGCGCACCCGCCGCGTCCTGCGTGGGTGCGTGGGTGCTCGTGCATGCCGGCTTCGCGCTGGCCCGGATCGACGCCGGGGAAGCGGCCCGGACCCTCGCCCTCCTCGACGAGCTCGGCGAGCAGGAGCCGGGTCCGTGAGATTCGTCGACGAGTTCCGCGACCCGACCCGCGCTCACGGGCTCGCGGCGGCGATCGGCCGGAACCTCGACCGGATCCCGGCCGGGCGCCTTCCGCTGCGACTCATGGAGTTCTGCGGCGGGCACACGCACACGATCCACCGCTACGGGCTGGACCGCCTCCTCGACGGGCGCATCGAGCTCGTCCACGGCCCCGGCTGCCCCGTCTGCGTGCTCCCCCGGGGGCGCGTCGACGCCTGCATCGAGCTCGCGCTGCGCCCGGACGTGATCCTCGCGAGCTTCGGCGACGCCCTGCGGGTGCCGGGACGGCGCGGAACGCTGCTCGAGGCCCGCGCGGCCGGGGCCGACGTGCGCGTCGTCTACTCCCCCCTCGACGCCCTGACCCTGGCGCGCCGGGAGCGCGAGCGGACCGTGGTGTTCTTCGCCCTCGGCTTCGAGACCACCATGCCCGCGACCGCGCTGACCCTCCTCGAGGCGGAGCGCGAGGGGATCGATCGCTTCGCGGTCCTGTGCAACCACGTCACGACCTTCGCGACCCTGCGCGCGCTCCTCGAGGCGCCGGGCCCGGGCCTGGACGGCTTCGTGGCGCCGGGCCACGTCACCATGATCACGGGCACCGCCCCCTACGCCTTCGTCGCCGAGGAGTTCCGGCGGCCGGTGGTGGTCGCGGGCTTCGAGCCCCTGGATCTGCTGCAGGCCCTCGCGATGCTCGTCGCCCAGCTCGCCGACGGTCGATCCGAGGTCGAGAACCAGTACCGGCGGGTCGTGGCCGCGACGGGCAACGCCGCCGCCCGGGCCGCGATCGCCCGCGTCTTCGCACCGCGCGAGGCCTTCGAGCTCCGGGGCCTCGGGGCGCTCCCGGAGGTGGGCGTGCGCATCGCGGAGCGCTACGCCGCCTTCGACGCGGAGCGGCGCTTCCCCGTCACCGTCGCGTCGGTGGACGATCCCGCGGAGCTGCGCTGCGGGGACGTGCTCCGGGGCGCGCTCGCACCCGCCGCCTGCCCGGCCTTCGGGACCCGCTGCACGCCGCAGCAGCCCCTGGGCGCCCTCATGGTCTCCTCCGAGGGCGCCTGCGCGGCCGCCTGCGCGCGCCACCGGGCCGGACCTTGAGCGACGCGGACCGCATCACCCTCGCGCACGGGGCCGGCGGCCGCGCCATGCACGCGCTCATCGAGGACCTGCTCGTCCCCGCCTTCGGCGGCTCGCCGGAGGCCCTCGAGGATCAGGCGCGCCTGTCGCCGCCGGGCCTCGAGGCGCCGGGCGCGAGGCTCGCCCTGACGACGGACAGCTTCGTCGTGACGCCCCGCGTGTTCCCGGGCGGGAGCCTCGGGACCCTCGCCGTGGCCGGGACCGTCAACGACCTGTGCGTGGGCGGCGCCCGCCCGCACGCGCTCACCTGTGCGCTCATCCTCGAGGAGGGGCTGCCGCTGTCGGAGCTCCGCCGCGTGGTCGACGATCTCGCCGCCACCGCCCGGCGGGCGGGCGTGCTCGTCGCCACGGGCGACGTGAAGGTGGTCGAGCGCGGGGCGGTGGACGGCCTCTTCGTGAACACCACCGGCGTGGGCGTGATCCCGCCGGGGCGCGACCCTGCCTGCTCGGCCCTGCGTTCCGGCGACCGGATCCTCGTGACCGGCCCGGTGGGGGACCACGGGGCGGCCATCGCGGCGGCGCGAGGCACCTTCGGCATCGAGACGGAGCTGGCCTCGGACTGCCGCCCGCTCGCCTCGCTGGTGGAGACGCTCTTCGAGCACTGCCCCCGGGTGCGCGCCCTGCGCGACGCCACCCGCGGTGGCGTCGCCACGGTGCTGAACGAGTTCGCCCGCGCCAGCCGCTGCGCGATCCGCGTGGAGGAGGACGCCGTGCCCGTGCGGGAGGCCGTGCGCGGCTTCGCCGAGCTCCTCGGCCTCGACCCGCTCTACCTCGCCAACGAGGGCACGCTGGTGATCGCGGTCGCGCCCGAGGACACAGACGCCGCGCTCGCGGCCCTGCGCGCCCATGCGGACGGCCGCGAGGCGGCGTGGATCGGGGAGGTGCTCCCGGGGCCCCCGGGACGCGTCACCCAGCGCGGGGGCTTCGGCGGCGAGCGGGTCCTCGACGTGCTCGTCGGCGACCCGCTGCCGCGGATCTGCTGATCACAGATCGAGGGATCGCGCCGGCCGCACCACGATCTCGTCGATGCCGATCTCCACGGGCTGGGTGACGGCGAAGACCACGGCGCGGGCCACGTCGTCGGGATGGCCGATGTAGTCGCGCATGCGCCCGTGGAGCTCCACGAGGGCCTCCTCCGGCAGCTTCTGCCCCGGACGGAAGTCGATGTCGAGGCCCGCCGCCTCGGCGAAGCCCTCGACGATCTCCGGCTGCAGGTTGCGCGCGAAGTTCGTGGCGATGGGCCCGGGCATGACGTTCACCACCCGGATCGGTTCCGCCTGGAGTTCCCGTCGCAGGCTCGCGCAGATGCAGTTCACGGCGTGCTTGGTGGCGCCGTAGACGCCCGAATCGGCCCGCAGGGCCGCCGTGGAGGAGATGTTCACGATCCAGCCGGGGTTCCCCGAGAGCCGCATGGCCTTCACGGCTGCCTGGCAGCCCACGAGGAGCGCGAGGACGTTGACCTCGAACATCTCCCGCCACTGCTCCGGATGGCCGGAGACGATCGGGTCCGTGTAACCGAGGCCCGCATTGTTCACCATGATGTCGAAGCGGCCGGTCATGCCGTGGGCCTCCTCGACGAGGCCCTGGACCGCGGCCATCTGGGAGAGATCCACGGAGCGAGCCTCGGCCTGGCCGCCGGCCTCGCGGATCGCCGCGGCGGCGGTCTCCATGGCCTCGAGGTCGCGCCCCGCGAGCCAGACGTGCGCGCCCAGGCCCCCGAGGCGCTCGGCGATGGCCCGCCCGATGCCGCTCGAGGCACCGGTGACGACCACCGTGTGCTCCGCCAGCGCGTCCGCCGGCACCTGCAGCGCCTCCGTGTTCATGCACCCGTCCTCCTCGCCGTCCGTCCCCCCACCGACCATACCGCCGCGCCGCCGCCGGCCGGTAGCCATCATGGCCCCCCTCCGCTAGGCTCTCTCGCTCCTCATGGGCTCCCCACGGGCGCCAGCCCCGGCCGCGACGCCGGGACGGAACGCCATGACCGATCGCGACGCGCTCCTCGAGCTCACCGATTCCGGCCTCTACTGCCCCGCCGGCGACTTCCACGTGGATCCCTGGAAGCGCGTGCCGCGGGCCGTGATCACGCACGGCCACGGCGACCACGCGCGGCCCGGCATGGGCCACTACTGGACCCAGGCCGACGGCGTGCCGATCCTGCGCAAGCGCCTCGGCCGCTACGTGCCCCTCGACGGCGTGGCCTACGGCGAGCCCCTGCCCTTCGACGCCGTGCGCGTCACGCTGCATCCGGCGGGCCACATCCTCGGCTCGGCCCAGGTGCGCATCGAGCACGAGGGGCGCGTCTGGGTCGTCTCCGGGGACTTCAAGCGCGACCGCGACCCCACCTGTGCGCCCTTCGAGGTGGTCCCCTGCGACACCTTCGTCACCGAGGCGACCTTCGCCTATCCGGTCTACCGCTGGCCCGACGCCGCCGAGGTGGCGCGCGAGGTCCACGGCTGGTGGCGCGAATGCGCCGACGCGGGTCGCCCGGCCGTGCTGTTCTGCTACGCCCTCGGCAAGGCGCAGCGGCTCCTCGCCGAGCTGGCGGCGTACACGGAGGAGGAGGTGCTGCTCCACGGCGCCATGGTCGACCTCGTGCAGATCTACCGCGACGCCGGCGTGGCCATGCTGCCGACGCGGGCCGTGACCGAGCTCGGCCGCGGCGCGGACTTCGCCGGGCGCCTCGTGCTCGCGCCGCCCTCCGCCGGCGGGTCGAAGTGGATGCGCCGCTTCAAGGGCGCCTCCACGGGCTTCGCCTCCGGCTGGATGCAGATCCGCGGCAACCGGCGCCGGCGCGGCTACGATCGCGGCTTCGTGCTCTCCGACCACGCGGACTGGCCGTCCCTCGTGCGCACCATCGAGGAGTGCGGCGCCCGCCGCGTGCTCGCCACCCACGGCAACACGGACGTGCTCGTGCGCTATCTGCGAGAGCACGGCGTCGAGGCCGCGCCCCTCGCGACCCCCTACGGCGACGAGGAGGTGGACGAGGCGCAGGCCGAGGCGGCGGAGCCGAACGACTGATGCGCGCCTTCGCGCGCCTCTTCGAACGGCTCGACGGCACCACCTCCACGAACGCGAAGGTGGACGCGCTGGCGGACCACTTCCGGATCGCGGAGGACGCCGATGCCGGCTGGGCCGTGTTCTTCCTCTCCGGCCGCCGCCTCAAGCGCCTCGTCGGCGCCGCCGAGCTCCGCGGCTGGCTCCGGGAGACCACGGGCCTCGCGCCCTGGCTCTTCGAGGAGAGCTACGCCCACGTGGGCGACCTCGCGGAGACCGCCGCTCTGCTGCTGGAGGCGGGCGACCCGGCGGGCCGCGAGCTCGAGCTCTCCCTCGCGGAGCTCGTCGAGGGGCGGCTCCTGCCCCTGCGCGGCGCCGGTCCCGAAGCGCGGCGCGCGGTGGTGACGGAACTCTGGGCCCGCCTCCCCGCGGAACACCTGTTCCTGTTCAACAAGATCGTCACCGGCGCCTTCCGCGTGGGCGTCTCGCAGCGGCTGCTGGTCCGCGGCCTGGCGCAGGCGAGCGGCGTCGAGGAGGAGGTGCTCGCCCATCGGCTCATGGGCCACTGGGAGCCGGGCGCGGACTTCTACCGCCGCCTCGTCTCTCCGGACGACGGCGATGCCGATCGTTCCCGGCCCTACCCCTTCTTCCTCGCCTCGCCGCTCGAGGAGGCACCCGAGGGACTCGGGTCCGTGGAGGAATGGCTCGCGGAATGGAAGTGGGACGGGATCCGCGCCCAGCTCGTGCGCCGCGAGGGGCGGACCTATCTCTGGTCCCGGGGCGGCGAGCTCATGGACGGCCGCTTCCCGGAGCTCGAGGCGGCGGCCGAGGCGCTGCCGGACGGCACCGTCGTCGACGGCGAGATCCTCGCCTGGGACGGCGACGGCCCCCTCGACTTCTCCGTGCTCCAGAAACGCATCGGCCGCAAGGCGCCGGGGCCGAAGATCCTGCGCACCGCGCCCGTGGCGCTCATGGCCTACGACCTCCTCGAGGACCGGGGCGCGGACCTCCGGGCGAGGCCGCTGCGGGAACGCAGGCAGCTCCTGGCGCAGCGCATCGACGGCGTCCCGCGGACCCTGCTGTCGGAGACCGTCGTGGCGGCCGACTGGCCGGCGCTCGCCGCGCTGCGCGAGGAAGCGCGCAGCCGGAGCACCGAGGGGCTCATGCTCAAGCGCCTCGATTCCCCCTACGGCGTGGGCCGCAGGCGCGGCGACTGGTGGAAGTGGAAGGTGGCGCCGCACACCCTCGATGCGGTGCTGCTCTACGCGCAGCCGGGTCACGGGCGTCGCTCCAACCTGTTCACGGACTACACCTTCGCCGTGTGGGACGGCGACGACCTGGTGCCCGTCGCCAAGGCCTACTCGGGCCTCGATCAGCAGGAGATCGAGGAGCTCGACCGCTGGATCCGCCGCCACACGCGCGAGCGTTTCGGGCCCGTGCGCTCCGTGGCGCCGGAGCTCGTCTTCGAGCTCGCCTTCGAGGGCGTGCATCCCTCGCCGCGGCACAAGTCCGGCGTCGCGGTCCGCTTCCCGCGCATCGCCCGCTGGCGGCGCGATCTCTCCGTGCGCGACGCCGACTCCCTCGAGGGGCTCCGGGGGCTGGTGGATGGCTGAGGCTGCCGGGTCGGACCACGACCTGCCCTCCGCGCTCGCGGGCTGGCTCGGGCAGCGGGGCTTCTCGCTGTTCCCGTTCCAGCGCGAGGCGACGGAGGCCTGGCTCGCGGGCGAGTCCGGGCTCGTGCACTCGGCCACGGGCTCCGGCAAGACCCTCGCCGCCTGGCTCGGCCCGATCGTGGAGGCGCTGCGGGAGGCACCCGACGCCACGCCCGCCGCACGGGTGCTCTGGATCACGCCCCTGCGGGCCCTGGCGACGGATCTCGCCCACAACCTCACGGAGACCGTGGCCGGCCTCGGTCTGCCCTGGACCGTGGAGCTGCGCACCGGCGACACGGGCGCGAGCGTCCGGGCCCGCCAGCGCCGGCGCCTGCCGAGCGCGCTCGTGACCACCCCCGAGAGCCTCTCCCTGCTGCTCTCCTATCCGGACACGGTGCGCCAGCTCGGCGCGGTGCGCGGCGTCGTGGTGGACGAGTGGCACGAGCTCCTCGGCAACAAGCGCGGCGTGCTTCTCGAGCTGTCCCTCGCCCGCCTGCGCGCCCTCGCACCGGAGCTGCGCATCTGGGGCCTGTCCGCCACGCTCGGCAACACCGAGGAGGCCCTGCGCGTGCTCCTCGGGCCCGGGCGCCGCGGACGCATCGTGCGCAGCGACGCGGACCGCCCGGTCACCATCGAGACGCTCATCCCCGAGAGCCTGGAACGCTTCCCCTGGGGCGGGCACATCGGCCTGAAGCAGGTGGA
>JAZBPF010000006.1:0-10528 GCA_036351515.1 Pseudomonadales bacterium
CAAGGTCGAGAAGGACACCGAGTTCCGCGACACGGTGGTGACGCTGCTGCTCGACAATTCCGGCTCGATGCGCGGCCGGCCGATCTCGATCGCGGCGATCACGGCGGACGTGCTCGCGCGCACGCTCGAGCGCTGCGGCGTGAAGGTCGAGATCCTCGGCTTCACCACGCGCCAGTGGAAGGGCGGGCAGGCGCGCGAGGCGTGGCTCAAGGCCGGCCGGCCCGCCAACCCCGGCCGGCTGAACGACCTGCGCCACATCATCTACAAGGGCGCCGACGCGCCCTGGCGGCGCGCGCGGGCCAATCTCGGCCTGATGATGCGCGAGGGGCTGCTGAAGGAGAACATCGACGGCGAGGCGGTCGAGTGGGCCCATCGCCGGCTGGCCGGGCGCTCGGAGGCGCGGAAGATCCTCGTGGTGATCTCCGACGGCGCGCCGGTGGACGACTCGACCCTGTCGGTGAACCCCTCCAACTATCTCGAGCGGCATCTGAAGTACGCCATCGACCAGATCGAGAACCACTCGCCGGTGCAGCTCGTGGCCATCGGCATCGGCCACGACGTGACCCACCACTACCGGCGGGCGGTGACCATCACCGACGCCGAGCAGCTCGGCAGCGCCATGACCGAGCAGCTCGCGGCGCTCTTCGACGTCGAGTCCCCCCGCGGGCGACCGCTCGCGGCGACCGGCTGACCGTGTCCCGCGACGCCCTCCTGGCGGCGCTCGACGCCTACGGGCAGCGCCACGGGCGCGAACGGGACACGGTGGCGCGCTTCGCCGCCTTCGTGGCCGCCCACGAGCGTTGTTTCGAGCGCGCCCTGCAGCGCCCCGGCCACGTTACCGGCTCCGCCTGGATCGTCGCCCCCGAGGGCGATGCCGTGCTGCTCACGCACCACCGCAAGCTCGATCTCTGGGTGCAGCTCGGCGGTCACGCCGACGGCGATCCCGATCCCCTGGCCGTCGCGCTCCGCGAGGGCCTCGAGGAGTCCGGGCTCCCGACCCTCGAGGCGATCGACCCGTACACCGACGCGACCCCGACCGTGCCCTTCGACGTCGACATCCACGAGATCCCGGAGCGCAAGGGCGAGCCCGCGCACTTCCACTACGACGTTCGCTTCGCCTTCCGCGCGCCGCATCGCGACGTCGTCGTCTCCGACGAGTCCCACGACCTCGCCTGGGTCCCGCTGGCGCGCATCGCCGACTACACGCGCGAGGAAAGCATGCTGCGCATGGCCGGCAAGTGGATCGACGCCCTCGATCGCGCCGGCCCGCTCGACGCCGGTCGCGGCTGAAGCCCGCTCCCACAAGCGAAGTGCCGACGCCCCTGTGGGAGCCCGCTTCCGCCGCTCCGGCGGGCCGGGCGACGACGAGGTCGAGCGAAGCCGTCGCGGCTGAAGCCCGCTCCCACAGGCGAAGTGCCGGCGCCCCCTGTGGGAGCCCGCTTCAGCCGCTCCGGCGGGCCGGGCGACGACGAGGCCGAGCGAAGCCGTCGCGGCTGAAGCCTGCTCCCACAGGCGAAGTGCCGATGCCCCATGTGCGAGCCCGCTTCAGCCGCTCCGGCGGGCCGAGCGGCCGAAGCGCTCCGCTACGCCGTCAGCACGTGCCCCACCACGGCCACCCCGAAGCCCGCGACGGCTCCGATCGCCGGCACGTGATCCTTGCCACCGCCGACCTGCGGGCCGATGTCCTGGAACGTGAGGTAGAGGATGCCCCCGGCGGCCAGCAGCAGGATCGCGCCCAGCACGCCGGGCTGGTCGGAGAGCGCGAACCAGCCCGCGAGACCGAACAGCGGTCCCATGGGGACGATGGCCACCATGCGCGGCAGGATCCGCCGTGTGGTCCCGGTCGCGGCGAGCTCCCGCCAGCTGTTGAAGCCCTCCGGGAGGTTCTGCACGCCGATCAGGAGCGCGAGGAGTACCGCGCCCTCGGCGCCGGCGGCGAACATGCCGCCGAGGGCCAGGGACTCCGGCAGGAAGTCGGAGAGCATGGCCACGAACTGCGGGGCCTCGATGCGCCGCGCCTCCAGCCAGCGCTCCAGACCGGCGTAGAGCAGTCCGCCGGCGAGGAGCCAGGCCGGTGCCGCGAGACCGCCGCCCGTGTCCTCGATCCCCCGCGGCACCAGCACGAGCGCCACCGCGCCGAGCAGCACGCCGCCGCCGAGGGCGATGACGAAGCGACGCAGGTCCTGCTCGAGCCAGTCGGGGCGGATGCGCTCGAAGCGCGCGATCAGGCCACCGAGCGGGATGCAGGCGCCCGCGAGGGTCGTGAACAGCAGGAGTTCGATCAGCGGCGTGGACACGGACGCGTGCTCACGGCCCGGGCGCGACCTGCCCGGCTCCGGCGGCCGACAGTTGCTGCTGCAGTGCGGATACGTCCGGATAGGCCCACTGCTCGACGATGCGCCCGCCTTCCAGGTGGAACACGGAGGCCTCGCCGATCTCCACGCTCCGCCCCGTGGCCGGCACGCCGAGGAAGGCGCCGCGCTGCGTGCCCGTCGACGTGAAGCGCGTGGCGACGCGATTCCCTTCCACGATCAGGTCCTCCACGGTCTCGGTCCAGTCCGGAAAGGCGTCGCGGTGCGCGGTCACGAAGGCGCGCAGGGCGTCGCGGCCCTCGACTCGCGTCCCGGGGAAGTGCCCGACGTAGTCGGGTGCGTAGAGCTCCTCCAGCCCCGAGAAGTCGCCGGCGGACCAGATTTCCCGATGCTGGCGCCCCACCACTTCCCGCGCCCGGGCGTCCTCCGGCACGACGGGGCCGCAGGACGCGGCGGTGGCCGCGAGGAGCAGGGACAGGACGAGACGGGTCATCGGGCGTTCCTCGGATCGGGGAGGGCGACGGTCTGCTTCGCGGCCCAGGCGGCGTGCCGCGCGAGCGCCGGATCATCCTTCAGGGCTTCGAGCGTGTTCAACCGCGTGGCGAGGGTCATCTCGTCGTGGAAGCGATGGATCGCGCGGTGGCAGAGGCGGCAGACGTCGACGCCGGCGGCGAGCGTCTCCCGGTCGTAGTGCTTCCGGAAGCGCGGCCGCCGATGCACCTTGCGCGGGATCAGATGGTGGAAGGTCAGCGGTGCGACGCGTCCGCAGAGGGCGCAGCGATCGCTCATGGCTCTCTCCGACCGGGCCCGCGGCCCGATGATCGCACAGCCCCCGTGGGAAGCCGACGGAGTCGGCGATCGCGCACTGCGTGCGCTTCCCACGAGCCCTGATCTGCCTCCGCCCCGGCCGAAGCCACTCCCTGTGGGAGCCGGCTTCAGCCGCTCCGGCGGGCCGGGCGACGACTGCGGTCCGGCACCGAGTCGCCGCTGAAGCTGGCTCCCACAGGCCGCTTCGAGACCCTTGCTATGCTCGCGGAAACGCCCACCGCCGAGCCCGCCCATGCGACGTCCGCTCCTGCTCCTCGCCGCGCTCTGCGCCCTGCCCGCGACCGCTGCCGAGATCGCCGACGCGCGTCCGCCCGGCCTCGACGGCGCCAACTGGCAGTTCGGCCCCCACAACCGCTGGGCGTACACGCACCTGCGCGAGGTGCTGCCCACGAAGGCGATCCCGCGCGATCCCGCGCGCATCGAGCCGATCCCCGGCCTCGACGCGGCGGCGGACCGCATCGAACTCGAGCTCGGTGGCGGGACGGTTTCCCTCGCGGCCGCCATGGAGCGGCACTACGTGGACGGCGTCCTCGTGTTGAAGGACGGCCGCGCCGTGCTGGAACGCTACGCCGGGACGCTGACGCCCGAGCGCCCGCACCTGCTCTGGTCCGTCAGCAAGACGATCACGGGCCTCGTCGCGGCGAGCGTCGCCGCCGACGGCCTCGTGGACCTCGACCGTCCCGTGGCGGAGTACGTACCGGAACTCGCCGACAGCGGCTGGGGCCCGGACCCGCTCCGCGCGCTCCTCGACATGCGCGACGGCTCCGCCTGGACCGAGGACTACGCGGCGCCGGACAGCACGGTCCGCCGCCAGGACTGCGCCGACGGGCTGCTCGCGGGGCCCGACTGTGCCGGCATCCCGGTGACCGGCAACTATCCGTTCCTGCCGACCGTCCCGCGGGATCCGGACCGCGCCGGCACCTTCGGCTACAAGTCCGGCACCACGGACGTGGTCGCCTGGGTGCTCGAGGCCGCCACCGGCCGGCGCTTCGCGGACCTCGTCTCCGAGCGCCTCTGGAAGCCCATCGGCGCCGAGCGCGACGCCTCGATCACCGTCGACGTCTCCGGCTTCACGCTGGCGAGCGGCGGTGTCTCCGCCACGCTCCGGGACGTCGCCCGCGTCGGGCGACTCATGCTCGACCGGGGTCGTATCGGAGACCGGCAGGTCGTCCCGGCAGCCTGGATCGACGATCTCGTCGCGCAGGACGCGGGCGCGCCCTGGTACCGCTCCTTCGTCTGGGGCCTCGGCGACGGTCGCGGCAGCTTCCAGGCCCGCGGCGTGCACGGCCAGTTCGTCCACGTCTCGCCGTCCACGGGCACGGTGATCGCCCTGCTCTCGAGCTGGCCGGACGCCGACGGCGGCGCCGAGGGAGTCGGGGAGGCGGAGACGATCGCCCTGCTCGCGGCGCTCGAGAACGCGGTGCGGTAGGGCCGGTTCAGGCCGGGTAGTCCTCCGCCCGCCCCGCCGGATACTGGTTCTCCCAGTTCCGCCCGTCGATCGGCTCGATCTCCATGCCCTCGAAGGTGCCCTCGTCGAGGCAGCGCGCGTTCACGCTCACGCCGTCCGGATGGGAGCGCGGGACGTAGAAGGACTTGATGCCGCAGGTCCGGCAGAAGTAGTGGTGTGCGGTGCCCGTGTTGAAGGTGTAGTCGACGAGTTCGTCCTCGCCGGAGACGAGCGTGAAGCGATCCCGAGGCACGATCAGGTGCAGGTAGCCCGCCTTCGCGCAGATGCTGCAGTTGCACTCGTGGACCGGGAGCACCGCCGGCGCCCGCACCGTGAAGCGGATCCTTCCGCAGTGACAGCCGCCGTGGTGTTCGATCATCGTTCCGCCTCCTTCGGCAGGCCCAGCAGGCACGCACTCACCCGTTCCTCCACCGGCGGGAGGAGCGGGATCTCCTCGAAGACCCGCGCGATCTGCTCGCCGAGCGCGTCTCCCCGCTCGAGCAGGGCCGCGCGCATGTCCCGGAGCCGGAGCGGGCGTGTGCGCCGTGGCTGCGAAAGGAGCTCGAACCAGACCGGACGGATCAGATCCAGCCAGCGCGTGGCGAGCTCGTCCCAGTCGGGCGTCTCGCCCGGGTCCCGTCCGTCGAGCAGGCTCGCGAGCCGGTGGAGACGGTCGTGACGCGGCGCCCAGCGCGTGAGCCGCGCCTGCTCCAGCAGGGTGCCCAGGATCGCCGCGAGCTCGTCCAGCGCGCGCTGCTTGCGGCGCGGCAGCAGGGAACGCTCGACGTCGGGCAGCCGGGCGAGGAAGCGGGCCTGCAGCCGCTCCGCTGCGGCGTCGAGGAGTCGTCCCTCGGGATTCGCTGCGAGCCGCCGGCGCAGGCCGTCCGCCACCTGGTCGAGCTCGGTCACGGCCGCTCCGTCCAGGGAGGGCAGCAGCAGCCACCGCGGCGCGGCGAAGGCGCCGCCGCGCAGGCACAGGAACAGCCAGGGCCGCTCCGCATCCACGACGGAGAGGTGCCGGCGCACGCGGGTCAGGCTCTCCGTGGCCTGCCGGTAGGTGTCTTCCTCGACGAGAGCGCCGTCTCCGGTCACGAGGTCCCGCACCGGCGCGAAGGCGTCCTCGATGCCGTCCCAGGGCGGGGCCGCCGCGGCGGCCTCGGCCTCCGCGATCTGCTCGGCGGCGGTCACCGGACGGGCCTCGCCGGCGAGATGCTCCGGCAGGGGCAGATTGGCCCCGAGCAGGCGTTCCACGGTCTCGTGCCGTTCGAGGAAGCGTTCGTCCGAACGCAGGGCGAACTCCGGGGCGTCGTCCGGCCACCACGCCTCGATGACCGGATGCGGGCTGTCCATGCGGTCCACGCGCCCGACGCGCTGCTCGGCGATGCGCACGACGCTCGGCATGTCGAGATGGATCAGGGCCGAAGCCTGCTGGAGGTTCACGCCCTCCGAGAGGCTGTCCGAACAGAGGCCGACGACGCCGCGGGCCGCGGATCCTCGGGCGAAGGCGTCGAGGGTCCGTTCCCGGTCGCTGCCGCGGTCCCCGGTCGCGACCACGACCTCCACCTCGGGGTCGAGGGCCCGCAGCGCGCGCTCGATCACGGCCAGGCTGATGGGCCGGGCGTCGAAGGCGAGCACGAGCGGGTGCCGCCGGGCGACCTCCGCGAGCTGCCGGGCCTTCGCCTGCTCGCGCTCGTCGCCGAGGGCGTCGAGAAGCCCGAGAATCTCCTCGTAGCGCGCCCGGTCGGCGGCGCAGGCGGCACGGTGCGCTTCCGGGTCCTCCAGCCAGTCCGGGAGCGGCACGGACAGGCGGGACCGCGGGGGCTCCCCGGCGATGCGGGCGAGCGTACCGATGACGTCGCCGGTGTCCGTCGCCTTGGAGAAGCCGGTGAGCGCGAGCCGTTCCACGGTCGCCGTGGTGCCGATCAGGTGCTCCATGAGGGCAGCGCGGGAGGAGCGCAGGCTAGCCATGATCTGGTGCCGCGAGAGCCGATTCGCCGACCGCAGACGCACTTCCAGGTAGCGGGTCTCCGCCACGCCCTGGCGGCGCAGGGCCTCCGGCAGCTCCAGGGTGCGGCGGAAGTGCGAGACGCCGAGCAGACCGTCGGCGAGCTCGTCGATGCGCCGGGCGATGCGCCTCGCTTCGGTACTCTCACCGAGGGCGTAGGTGCGCGCCTCGTGTCGTGGAAAGCGGCACGGACGTCCTTCACCGTCGACGTACGCCTCGGGGTTCCGGTCGACCAGCGCGTTCAGCATCCCCTTCGTGCGGCGCACGGTGAAGCGCTGGATCTCGCGGCGCAGGAGATCCGTCTCCTCCGGAGACAGGGCCCGGGTGACCCGGCCGACGCCGAGCATGCGCTGGAAGGCGCGGAAGACGCGCGGGTCGAGGTTGTCGGCGCCGAGCAGGTCCGCGATCCGCAGCAGGTCGGCGGCGGAGCGATTCAACGGGGTCGCCGTGAACAGCACCACGTGATCGGCAAGGTTCCGCAGCAGGTGCTGGGAGCGGTTCGAGGCGACGTTCAGGAAATTGTGGCCCTCGTCCACGCACAGCACCTGCGCCCGCCGCAGCGTGTCGAGGGTGCCCGCGTGGTCGCGCGCCCGCCCGTGGGAGAGGCGACCATGAGAGAGTACGTCCAGGGGCACGCCCGCGGTGCGGGCCTCGCGCTCCCAGTTCGGCGCCACGAGGGGCGGGCAGACCATGACCGCCCGGCCCTGGCGCAGGCGGCCGGAGCGGACGATGTCCGTGAGCGTGGCCCCGAGCAGGTGGACGCCCAGGCGCGTCTTGCCCGAGCCCGTGGCGTCGGCGACGAGGACGCTGCCCTGACGGCTGAGCACGTAGAGCGCCTGCGCGATGCCCTGGCGCTGCGAGGGCCAGAGGCCGCTCGCGTCGTCGAGCAGGCCCTGACGCAGCCAGGGCTCCGCCCACTCCCCCTCCAGCAGCTCGGCGCAGGCGCGCGCGAGGGTTTCCTGCCAGGGCGCGGGACGCAGCAGGTGTTCCAGCAGGTCCACGAGGCGCGGTCCGTAGTCCTCGGCGAGGGCCCAGTAGTTCTCGCCGATGCGCACGAGCTCCTCGTGACGCTCCGGCTCCGCGTCGCGCGCGAAGCGCGCGTTCGCCTCGTGCTGCAGCCGCAGTCCCGACTCGGAGAAATTGCTCGAGCCCACGGTCGCCGCTTCTTCGCCGAGATAGAGCTTGGCGTGGAGGGCGCGGCGACCTTCCAGGATGGCGGCGCGAAAGCGTCCGCTGCGCAGTCCCTCGATGACCACCAGCAGTCGCGCGCTCAGCTCGAGCGAGACCCCCCGGCCGAGCCAGTACGCCTCGATCTCGGCAGAGAGGGTCGCGCCGGTCAGGCGGAAGCTGCCGCGGCGCGAAGGATGGGGTTCGTGCCCGATCAGGATCCGGGCGCGCTGGTCCGCCTCGAGACCGCTCAGGAACGCGAGCATGCGGTCGAGGCCCGCGTAGCCCGCGACGATCAGCGGCTCGTGGGACGCGCGGAGGTCGACCTCGACCACCGACGCGACGCTTCCGTCCTCGTTTGTCGGAAAGCGCTCCGGGGAGGGCCACGCACGACCCTCCGTCTCCGCCGCGCTCGGCTGCGGGACGGCGAGCAGGTCGAGCGTGGTCGGTTCCCGGGGGCCGGACATCGCGCTCAGGCCGGTTCGAGCAGGGCGGGCGCCACGTTCCAGCGCTCCCCCTCCTCCGTGAGGATGCCCACCGTCTTCGCGTTCAAGCGGACCACGGCCCCCTCGATCTCCTGCCCCGAGGGCCCGCGGAACCGCACGCGCTGCCCGAGGTGGAACTCCGCCATCAGCGCCGCGCTGCGCGCGCGGTCCAGAAGCTTCAGGCGCTCGACGATCAGTCGGTTCAGGAACCGGAGATCCGCCTCTCCCAGCTCGCCGATGGACCGGGCCGCCGAGTCGCGATCCAGGAAACGGACCGGCTCGCTTGCCGGCCCGGAACCGGATCGCGACGTGCGATTCCGTCGTCGACTCACCGCACCACGTCGAGGCGCGTGATCTCGGGGCGGCCGGCCAGGTGCGGGCCGAGCTTCGGGCCGCCGGCCTTGAAGTGCTCGCTGTTCCGGTGCGCCTCGAGCGCCGCGTCGTCGGCGTAGAGTTCCATCACCGTGTAGCCGTCCTCGCCCTTGCAGAGCTCGTAGAGGTGGTTGCCGGGCTCGTTCTCCCGCACGGCCGCGGCCATCTCCAGGAATGCCGCCTCGAACGCCGCCTCGCTGCCGGGCTTCACGGGCAGCTTCGCGATCACTGCGATCATCTCTCTTCCTCCGCTTCGAACCGGCGGGCTGCCGGCGCGCGGAAGTGTACCCGGGCCCGGGAGTCCGCACCGAGTCCGCGTCAGCCGGCGGGCCAGCGCAGGGCGACGTACACGGCGTAGGCGGCGAGGAGCACGACGCCCTCGGGGCGCCCCAGGCGCGGGCGGCGCAGAAGCATCGCCACGAGGGCCAGGGAGACCAGGACGACCGTGGCGTAGTCGAGGGCGCCGATACCGTCCGTGCGCAGATCGCCCGCGAGGCTCGCGACGCCGAGGATCGCGAGGATGTTGAACAGGTTCGAGCCCACCACGTTGGCCACGGCGATGTCGCCCTGACGTCGCAGCGCCGCGACCACGGAGGTGGCGAGCTCCGGCATGCTCGTACCCGCCGCGACGATCGTGAGCCCGATGACGGCGTCGTTCACGCCGAGCTGGCGCGCGACGTCCACGGCGTTGACGACGAGCAGTTCCGAGCCGGTCACGAGCAGTCCGAGCCCGACGACGATCCAGAGCGCATCGAAGCCCCAGTGCGTGGTGACCGGCGCCGGAGCGTCCTCCGGCGAGGCGTCGCGCCGCCCCTTCAGGTAGGCGAGCACCGTGTGGGCGACGAGCACTGCAAGCAGGAGCGCGCCCTCGAGCGGCGAGAGACTGCGGTTCCAGAGCAGGAAGGGCAGCGCGAGCGCGGCGACGAGGGCCAGCGGTGCGTCGACGCGGACGATACGCGCATCCACCGTCAGGGGGGTGAGCAGCGCGGTCAGTCCGAGGATCACCGCGACGTTGAAGAGGTTCGAGCCGACCACGTTGCCGACGGCCAGGTCCCCCTGGCCGCTGCGCACCGCCTCCACGCTCACCACCAGTTCCGGGGCGCTGGTCCCGAAGGCGACGATCGTCAGGCCGACCACGAGGGCGGGGACGCCCAGGCGTAGCGCCGCCGAGGCGCTGCCCAGCACCAGCCGATCCGCGCCCACGATCAGCAGGACGAGGGAGAAGGCGACGAGCAGGAGGTCGACGATCATGGAGCATCTTCCAGGGTGGAAAGGGCGACAGGCTTCGCGAAGCGGCCTCCCGATGCAATCCCGGCGCCGCCCGCGGCGCGTGTGCTAGCGTGGAGTCATGGATCCGGCAGCCTCCCGCCTCGTTCTTCGCGACTACCGCCCGGAGGAGGACCGCGGGGCGTGCCTCTCGCTCCTCGACGGCAACACGCCGGAGTTTTTCGATCCTTCCGAGCGGGTCTCCTTCGAGCGCTGGCTCGAGGCGCCCGGCGGCCCCTACTTCGTGCTCGAGGGCGGTACCGGCGCGATCGTCGCCTGCGGCGGCTACGTCCGCGACCGCGGTGGCGCCGACGACGCGGGCGCGGCGGAGCTCGCCTGGGGCATGGTGCGCCGCGATCTGCACGGACGGGGCCTCGGCCGGCGGCTCACGGAGGACCGGATCGCGCGGGCGGAGGCCGATCCGGCGATCGACGCCCTGCTCCTGTTCACGACGCAGCGCAGCCAGGGCTTCTACGCCCGCATGGGCTTCGTCGTGACCCGCGTGACGCCGGAGGGGATCGGCCCGGGACTGGACCGGGTGGACATGCGCCGGCCGCTGGCGCGCCGGGGTGCCGTCAGGGCGGAACGGGGGCCGGGCGTGGGAGACCGGGCGCCGTGAGCGCAGGAATGGTCTGCTCGGCGTCGA
>JAZBPF010000007.1:0-7561 GCA_036351515.1 Pseudomonadales bacterium
CCACGACGCGGCCGTCGAGTCGAAAGGCACCCTCGGGCGCGAGCCCCGTGCCCTCGACCCGTACCGCTCCACAGGCGAGCTCGAGGGTCACCACCGTCATCCGGTTCTCGGTCAGCGTGCCGGTCTTGTCGACGAGCACGACCGTCGTGGAGCCGAGGGTCTCGACCGCCCCGAGCCGTTCGATGAGCACGTTGCGTCGCGCCATGCGCCACATGCCGCGGGCGAGGGCGATGGTCGCGACGATCGGGAGCCCTTCGGGAATCGCGGCGACCGCGAGCGCGATGGCCAGCTCGAGCGCGAGGAACGGCTCCCGCCCCGAGACGAGCATGGCCACGGCCACCAGCGCCCCGACGAGGAGCGTCACGCCGATGAGCCGGTGCGCCAGGCTGCGCAGGCGGCGTTCGAGTGGCGTGGTCTCGGCTTCGGCCCGGGCGACGAGGGCCGAGATGTGCCCGAGCTCCGTCTCCATGCCCGTTCCGACGACGACGGCCTCCCCGCTCCCGCGGGTCAGCGCCGTGCCCTTGTAGAGCATGCTGCTGCGCTCCGGGAGCGCGGCGGACGCGTCGACGGCGGTTGCGTCCTTGGCGACCGGCATGGATTCGCCGGTGAGCGCCGATTCGTCGGCCTGCAGGCGCGACCCCGAGACGAGCCGGAGATCCGCCGTGATCCGGTCGCCGGCGTCGAGAATCACGAGGTCGCCGGGCACCAGCGTCTCGGCGTCCACCTCCTCCTCGCGACCGCCGCGGCGCACCCGGGTGCGGGCGCTGCCGAGGCGACGCAGGGCCTCCATCGACGCCAGCGCTCGGAGCTCCGTCACGAAGCCCAGGGCCGCGTTGAGAACGATCACCGCGACGATGGCGAGGCCCTCGAGCCGCTCCCCGAAGGCGAAGGCGAGCGTCGCGGCCACCACGAGCAGCGCGACGATCGGCGTCGCGAACTGATCCCACAGCACCGCGGCGATCCCGCGGCGGGCGATGCGACGGAGCTCGTTGCGGCCGTGGCGGGCCAGGCGCGCCGCGGCCTGCTCCACGGTCAGGCCCGCCTCCGCATCGCTCTGCAGGCGGGCGAGCACCGTTTCCGGGGTCTCGCACCAGGGCCCGGCGGGGACGGGAGACGACGGTGCGCTCACGATCGCCTCCCGCGCGGCGGGATCGAGACCCGATGACGGCCCCGTGCGCTCCCGTTCGCCCGCGCCGACCGATCGCGCACCGGGAGCCATGGACCGTCGCGTCCGGTCCGGGAAGGGCCGCCGCTCACGCCGGTTCGACGCGGAGCCTGCGGACCTGCCGGCCCGTGGCCTCCACCACGGTGAAGCGGAACCCCGCCACGACCACGGACTCTTGTTCCTTCGGCAGGTGCCGGAGGCGCGCCGTCACCAGTCCTCCCACGGTGTGGGCGAGGTCGACCGGGAGCGATGCGCCGAGGGCCTCGTTGAACTCCGCCACGCCCATGCGCGCATCGACGACGAAGCGCTCCTGGCCGGACACGGCGAGCCGCTCGCGGGACCGGTGCACGTAGCCGGGCACGTTGTAGCCGACGCCCACCACGTCCCCCACCACCGATTCCTGGATGTCCTCGAGCGTGATCATGCCGATCGCGGAGCCGAATTCGTCGACCACGACGGCCATGCGATCGTCCCGCGTATCGAGCATGGGCAGGAGTTCGTAGACGGGCTGCTGGGCCACGACGAAGGCCACGGGCGTGATCAGCTCCTCGAGGGGGCGCTCGGGCAGCTCCGGATCCATGAGCTTCCAGGGATCGAGAGCGACCACCCCGACCACGGAGCCGACCTCCTGCTCGAAGATCGGGATGCGGAAGTGCCCCCGCGCGCAGGCCAGCTCGATCGCGCGGCGGGTCCCCTCCCGCCGCGACAGCGTGGTCATCTCCGCGATCGGGATCATCACCTCGCCCACGGTCACCTCGGAGAGGCGGACCGCGCGCTTGAGCACGCCGAGCGTCGACGGACTGACGTCCGTCGTCTTCTCCGCGGCTTCGAGCACGGCCTTCACCATGGGGCGGCTCATGAACACGTGACGGATCTCGGCGCTGCCCGCCAGCCGCGACGCGAACCGGGCGATCGACGCGAAGAGGAGCACCACCGGATAGAGCAGGACCATGAACACCCGCAGCGGTCGGATCACGATCGGTGCGAGCTCGTCGGCCTTCTGCTGGAAGATGCTCTTCGGCACGACCTCGGTCAGGACGAGGAACAGCGGCGAGAACACCAGGATCGCCACCAGTTCGCCCCGGTCTCCGAGCAGGCGGATCATGAGCAGGGTCCCGAGGGTCGTGAGGAGCACGATGGCGAGATTCGTGCCGACCAGGGTCGTCGCGAGGTAGAGCTCGGGCCGGCGATCCATGCGCAGCATCGCCTCCGCACCCCGGTCCCCGCGCGCGGCGCGGTAGCGGAGATGGATCCGGTCCGCGTTGACCAGGGCGATCTCGGTCCCGGAGAAGAACGCCTTCAGGACCATGAGCAGGGCCATGACGGGCAGGATCCACAGCCACTCGTTCACGCGTCGTCCTCCTCCCGGTCGACCTCGACGCCGCGCCCGGCCCGGACGCGGGCGATGCGCAGTTCGTCCATCTCGAGCACCGTGAACCCGATCCCCTCGATCGAGACCCGGTCGTCGACGTCGGGCACCCGATCCAGGTGTCGGTAGACGAGGCCTCCGACGGTGGTCATGCGCGGATCGTCCACGTTGAAGCCCGTGAGGAGGTTGAAGTCCGTGAGCTTCATGTCCCCGGGGACGTCGAAGGTCCCGGGATCCGGGCCGGCGAAGCGCTCCGGGTCCAGGTGGGCACCGGTGACGGGCCGGAACATCGCGTCGAGCAGCATGCGCAGGGTCACGAGACCCTCCACCCCCCCGAACTCGCTCATGACCACCGCCGCCGAGACGTCGTGCGCCCGGAAGTAGTCGAGCACCTCGTCGAGCTTCTTCGTCGGAGGCACCACCACCGGCGGACGGATCAGGTCCTCCAGGGCCACGGTCTCGAGGTCGGTGCCGTCGAGGACCAGCTGCATGAAGTCCTCCGCCCGGAGCATCCCCACGAGGTTGTCGCGCTGGCCACGATAGACGGGCAGACGGCCTTCGCGGACCGAACGGAACCGTGCCAGCGCCTCGGGAACCGTGGCGCTGGCGTTCACGAAGGCCATCCGCGTCCGCGGCCGCATGATCTCCACCACTTCCGTCGCCCCCGCCTCGAGGAAGGAGTCCACCAGTGCACGCTCCTCGAGACGCAGTTCCCCCCGTTCCTCGAGCTCCTTCGCGATCAGACGGATCTCGTCCGCCACGAGGATGTTCTCGCGCGAGGCCTCCTCGCCGACGATCCGGGTCGTCAGGCTCTCCGCGAGCAGGCGGACCACGCGTCGCAGGGGAGTGACGAGGCGCACCCATACGGCCATCGGTGCCGCGGTGACGCGCGTCGCGAGCCGGACCGGATCGGAGATGGCGACCGTCTTCGGCGTCACCTCCCCGAAGAGCAGGAGCAGCGGAACCATCACGAGCAGATTGAGGACGCCGGCCCGCGTCTCGTCGAAGAGCGCCAGCAGGATCGTCGCCATGTTCGCCGCGGCGGCGACGTTGACGAGTTCGTTCCCGCAGAGGATCGAGATGATGAGGCGCCGGGGCTGCTCGAGCAGGCCGAAGAGGTTCGCGGCCTGGGGATGGCCTTCCCTGCGCAGGCGATCCAGGTCCATCCGCGAGAGGGAGAACAGCGCGACCTCGGATCCGGAGAAGAACGCGGACGCGGAGAGCAACAGGAGCTGGATCACGATCCGGAGGATCATGTCCGGGTCCTGCAGGCGGGACCAATCGACCGCGGGCCCCTCCAGCAGGAATCCTTGGATTCGGACCGCGAGTTCCGACAAGGCGGCCCACCCGCCGCAGCACAGGACGAGGAGCGTACACCAGCTGCGGGCTCCGCCGGCCCCGGCGCAGCGAGCCCCGGCATCGCCGCGAGCGGGGCGAGCACGCATCGCTCGCAGGGCGACCTTCCTCCGCTCCGGGGACGCTTGATCGCCGCCCGCAAGGGGCCGAGACTGGCCCGGGACGAGGGCGCGAGGGACACGGATGCCCGCCGAGTACGAGATCGACGAGGCGCGCGGACGGCTCGAGGCGCGCTACTTCGGCGTGCTGACGCCGGACGAATTCCGTGCCCTCGCCGATCGGGTCCAGGTCGATCCGCGGCTGCGGGCCGACTTCGACCACCTCGCGGACTTCACGGACGTGACCCACTTCGGCCTCGACGCGCAGGCGGTGGCCGACGAGGTGCGCCGCCATCTCGCGGCCGACGCGCAGCGCGCCGACAGCCCCCATCGCATCGCCATCGCCGCACCCGACGACGTCGCCTACGGCATGAGTCGCATCTTCTCCGCCCGGCGCGAGAGCGAGCGCGTCCGTCTCGGCGTCTTCCGGTCCCGTCCCGCCGCCGAGGCCTGGCTGGACGCCCCGCCGGGCACGCCGCCCGACGAGCTGGACGGCCACGCCTGACCCGCGTCGGGACCTTGCAGCGCGCCCCCGTGGCATGATGGCCGCGCGCGAGACGAGCGGGAGGAATCCTTCGTGACGATCACCGGACGTTGCCTCTGCGGTGCCGTGTCCTACGAGCTGCCGAGCCCGCCGCAGCTCATGGGCGTGTGCCACTGCAGGAACTGCCAGCGCCAGGGGGGCTCCGCCTTCTCCACGATCGCCGGCGTGCCGAAGGCGGACTTCCGGCTCCGCGGCGAGCCCAAGTGCTACGTCGATGCGGACACGGACTCCGGCAATCCCGTGGAGCGCTGGTTCTGCGGGAACTGCGGTTCGCCGATCTATTCGGCGCTGCCCGGCATGCCCGACCAGCTGTTCCTCAAGACCGGCACCCTCGACGACCCGAGCACCTTCCGCCCGGCCTTCCACGTCTGGTGTTCCACCAAGCAGGACTGGGTGACGCTCGACGAAGGCGTCCCGACGATGGCGAAGACCTGAGCCCCGGGGGGCGGGTCGTCCGTGGGCTCGCGCACGGCTGCGGCGCGAGCGGAGCCGGGCCGACTCGGCCGCCCCGTCACCAGAGTCGGGGACGCGCGTACTCCGCATAGCCGGCGTCGTAGGCGGCCCCGTCGAAAGCCGGATCGGCTTCCTGCACGAAGTCCCCCGCCGTGGGCAGCTCCCGTCCGGCCGTCGACGCATCCCACAGCGCGGAGCGCATGAGCGCCTTCGCGCACTGGAAGTAGACCTCCTGGACGCGAATCACGACGACGGTGCGCGGATGCCGACCACCCTGTTCGAAGGTGCCGGTGACCGCCGCATCGGCCGTGACCACGGCACGACCGTTCACGCGGACCACGTTGTCGCAGCCGTGGATCATGAACAGGAGGCTGACGCGCCCGTCGACCACGATGTTCCGCAGCGAGTCGATCCGGTCGTTCCCGCGCCAGTCGGGCAGCTGCAGCGTGCGGTCGTCGACGATGCGGACCACCGGACCCGCGTCGCCGCGCGGACTCGCGTCCGTGCCCTCCGGCCCCACGGTCGTCAGCACGCAGAAGCGGGCCTGCGCCAGCCAGCGGTGGTAGCTCGGCGTGATGCGCGTGCGCACCTTGCCCACCGCGCGGGGCGCCGGGGCGCCGTAGAGGGCCTGCAGCGTCTCGAGGGCGTCGATGGTCTCCATGGCGTCTCCGTCCGCGCGGCCGCGGCTCAGCGTTCTTCCTCCACCGGAAACGGGCCCTCCTCGAAGACCCGGTCGTGGTACCCCTTGGCGCCCACGGCCCGGGCCAGGGACCCGCGCCAGTCGCCGGTCCGGCGCACGCGCTCCAGCACCGTGGTGAAGTCGTCGGCGGGGCGCCAGCCGAGGTCCCGGCGCGCCGCCGAGGCGTCGTAGACCCGGTCGAGGCCCGGGAGCGTGGCCCAGCCCAGGGCCGCGAGCGCCTCGACGCTTCCCGGCAAGCGCTCCTCGAGGACCGCGGCGAGGTCCCCCCGGAGTCGCGCGGCGTCCTCCGACCGGAACGGGCTGGTCGCCGAGACGATCCAGCGGCCGAAGCCGAGCGCTTCCGCCCGGTCCCGGGCGCAGAGGTGGGCCGCCACCACGTCCTCGAGGGACGCGCGCCGGTTCAGGAACTCGAGCACCTTGAGGTTGCCGTCCGCGAGCGCCGCCCGCCGGGCCTCGTCGTCGTCCACCTCGGGGAAGAAGCGCGCCGTGCGCAGGATCAGGACCGGCAGCCCCTCGCGCCGGTGGATCAGCTCGCAGAGCTCCTCGGCGGCGATCTTCGTGACGCCGTAGACGTTGCGGGCCACGGGACGCAATGCCTCGGTCACCCACACGGCCGGCGCGCCGGCCGGGGGACGGAGGGCGGCGCCGAAGGCGCTGGTGGTGCTGGTGAAGATCACCCGCCGCACCCCGGCCCGGATGCCCTCCTCGAGCACCGCGAGGGTCCCGGAGACGTTCGTGTCGACGAAGGCCTGCTTCGTGTGGGTCGCCACGTGCGGCTTGTGGAGCGTCGCTGCGTGGAAGACCGTGTCCACGCCCGCGAGCGCCGTGCGCAGCACGTCCCGGTCCACGACGGACCCGACGCAGTCGGTCCAGGGCGATGGCTGCACGTCGAGGCCCCGGACCGCCTCGCCGCGGTCACGCAGCTCCCGGACGAGCGCCTCCCCGAGGTGGCCCGCGCTGCCGGTGACGAGGGCGGTCACGAGGGGGGCGTCTCCCGGTTCTCGGTCCCGTCCCCGGGGGTCACGAAGAGCAACTCCGTCGGCCTGCGCGGCCGGGCCGTGTGCCAGCTCCCGCGCGGGACCAGCGCGAACTGCCCGGGGCGCTGCAGGCGCAGCACCCGCTCCGCGTCGCCGACCCGGAGCACGAGGTCCGTGTCGCCGGAGAGCAGGTAGACGAACTCGTCCCCGCGCGGATGCATCTCCCAGGTGGGCCAGGGTGCGTCGAAGGCGTGGCGCTGGATCAGGACGGCGCCGCTGCCGTCGGGATGGTCCGCCTCCAGCTCCTCGTAGAAGCGCGCCGTCACCGGGCGCAGGTCCCCGCGCCCGCCGGGCGCGAGCACCAGCCGCATGGTGTCCAGCTCGTGGGGCCCCGGGTCGGTCATGGTCGTCTCCCGCACATCGCGTCGGGATTGAGCCAGATCCCGTCGCCGGGCGCGACGCCGGTCGTCCGTCGTCGCGATGCGGGCGGCCCCGGATCGCGCTTGACGACGCTGAACGGCGCCCGGAAGCTGTCGACGATGCTCAGCAGGCCCTTTCTCACCACGCAAGAGATCGCCGAGCTCCTGAAGGTGCGCGAGCCGACCGTGCGTGGCTGGATCCACGACGGCGAGCTCCGGGCCGTGCGGCTCGGGCGGGAGTTCCGCGTCGCCGCGAAGGATCTGGAGGCCTTCCTGAACGCCCACGCGACCCGGGAATCCGCCTGGGGTCCGCCCCCGGCGCCGGAGTCCGGCTGAGGCGCCGGCAGGGGCCGGCCCGGCTCCCGCCCTCGCCCCCGGCAGAACGCGGAGCGATCGTCACCGGCGCGAAGGATCCGCCTCCATGCTCGACCTGATCCGCACGGACGTCTTCTACGAGGTCGCCGCGCTCCTCGCGCTCGC
>JAZBPF010000008.1:0-5071 GCA_036351515.1 Pseudomonadales bacterium
ATGCAGGAAGTGGCGCACGAGCGCACCGGAGACGAGGCCGTCGAGGAAACGCGCCCGCTCGATGGCGTTGGCGAACGTGCGCTCGTCGGGCCGGTCCTCCTGCTGCGAGAAGCTCACGGCGCTCATGACCGTGGTGAGCCCGCAGGCCGCCGCGCGCTGATCCATGAAGTGGAACGCGAGCGGCAGCGGGAACTCCGCGCTCGGCCGCGGACGGATCTCTCGCTCCAGGTAGTCGGAGTGGATGTCGATGCAGCCCGGGGAGAGCCAGCAGCCGCCGAGATCCGTGCCGGCGCGGTAGCGGCGCCCGCGGATCACGTCGACGACGACCCCGTCCTCGACCACCACCGTTCCGGGACCGTCCCAGTCGGGGCCGACCACGTGTGCGTTCGTGAGGATGTGCGCGTCGTCCATCAGCGTGTCTCCGGGGCAGCGGCAGTCACGGGCCGGAACCGGTCCAGGGGGACCTCGTAGAGCGCGGCGGCCTCCTCGTCGGCGAGCAGGAGCCAGCTTCCGGACGCGTCGCCGAAGCAGACGGCCTCCACCTGCGGCGCCTCGAAGGCCAGGCGCGAGACGCGGCCGTCGAAGAACGACTGCGCCGGATCGTCGCGCTCGAAGAGCCAGAGCGTGTCGTAGGTGGCGACCACGAGGCGCAGACCGTCGGCCGTCGCGTCGGCGGCGGTGACGCGCCCGCCGACGTCGAACTCGCCGAGCCGCACCAGCGTGTTCACCCGATCCGCGTGCGGTTCGACCAGCGCGTAGAGCGTGGTCGCGTCGTCACTGCGGTGCTTCGTGAGCACGTACGCGCGATCGCCGACGGTGAACAGTGCCTCCGCGTCGTAGTCGAAGTCCTCCGGTGGCGCCGGGAACGCCGTCTGCTCCGGGTAGCGGAAGAACCAGCGCTCCCGCCACGTCGTGCGCCCGGCCTCGGGCCGCGGCTCGTCGAGGACGTAGATCACGAGGTCGCGTCGATCGTTGCCGTTGTTGCCGAAGTCCGGCACGAGCAGGCGCCCGGAGGCATCGAGGGCGATGTCCTCCCAGTCCACGTTGATGGCCCCGCCCACGAGCACGCCCGGCGCCTCGTAGCGCTCCGGCGTCGCGACGGAGCCGTCGCGGCGCACCGGGTAGACGCGGGGCTCGTCACCGGAGTCGTTGATCATCCAGTAGAGCCCCGCATGTCGGCGGCTCGCGACGATGCCGGAGTTCTCGCGCGCGGGGCCGGCCCCGAGCTGCGCCGAGGGCACGAGCACGAGAGGCTCGGACGCCGCACGCGCGGCGACGGGCGCGAGGAGCGCGAGCAGGAGCGGAGCGAGAAGGAGGCGGTGTGCAGGCATGGAGCCATGCTCGCGCCACGCCATGACCCCTTCGTGAAGCGCGGACCGTCCGGGGCACGCGCCGCGGATCAATGCCGCCCTTGTCTAGGCCGCCCGCATTTCCCCCAGCGTGCAGGCGCCCCCGCGATGGACAGTGAAACGGGCCGCTTCGTCCAATGCGCTCCGTCCGCCCGAGGGAGTCCGAAACCGTGCGCATCGTCTCGCAGGTCGCCGGGGCCGCACCGACCGCCAGCACACCCGAGCGACCGGCACGCGCGGACGAGGGCACCGCGCGCAACGTCGTCGCCCAGCTCCTGCACGGCACCTTCGGCCAGGCAGGCCAGCGGATCTTCGCCGCGCCGACCTTCCTGCCGAGCTACGTCTTCGGCCTCACGGGCAGCGAGTTCGTCGTCGGCCTCGCCCGGGGCGTGCAGGCCGCCGGCGCCATGCTCTCGCTGGCCTTCGGCGCCGCCCTGATCGGCCATCGCCGCCGGGTACGGAACATCGGCATCACGGTGGCGCTCCTCGCACGGCTGCAGGTGCTCGTGATCGCCGTCGCCGGGCTGTTGCTCGCCCCCGCGCTCGCGGTCCCCGTGACCCTCGTCGCCCTGGCACTGCTGGGCATGTTCTCGGGGGTTCAGCACGTCGCCGTCCATGCGCTGCGCGCCCGCGTGATCCCGCGCCGGCGCTGGGGCATCGTGCTCGGCGCGCGGAACTTCCTCGGCGGCCTCGCCGCGGCCGGTCTCGCCGTCTTCGCGGCGCGGAACTTCCTCGACGCCGAGGCGCCGGGCGGCGGCTACCCCGCCCTGTTCCTCCTGGCCTTCGCCGTGAGCACCACCGGCGTCCTCGCCCTCGCGCTGACCCGGGAACGCGCCACGGACGACACCGCCGACCGGCGCAGCACCCGGGAAACCCTGCGGGCCGGGCGCGCGCTCCTGCGCCGGGACGCGCGCTTCCGGCGCTTCTTCGTCGCCTACGTGCTCGGCTCCGTGGGGCGCATGGGGGTGCCCTTCTACGTGCTGCTCGCCCAGGCCCGCCTCGAGGCCGCAGGGGACGAGCTCGGCCCGGAATTCCTCGGCACCCTCACCACGATCTGGCTGCTCACGACCACCACCAGTCGCCTGCTCTGGGGCGGACTCGGCGACCGCATCGGGCATCTCCCGGTGCTGCGCCTCGGCCTCGGGCTCTGGCTCTTCAGCCAGCTCGAGCTGTTGCTCGTGCCGGGGCAGGCGGGCCTGCTGCTGTTCTTCCTGCTCGCCGGCCTCGCGGTCGGCGGCTTCGAGCTCGCCGCGAACAACCTGACCCTGGAGCTCGGCCGCGCCCGGGACGTGCCCCTGCGCGTGGCGGTGGTCACCACGGCCGTGCAGGCCGTGGCCGCGCTCACACCCCCGCTCGGGGGACTGCTCGCGGCCACCCTCGGCTACGCCCCGATCCTGCTCACCTGCGTGCTGGCCCAGGGCGTGGCCCTGGTGCTGCTGCGCGCCGCCCCTCCGCCGGCCCTGGCGCCGGTTCCCGATCCCGAACCCGAGGAGACCGCATCATGACCGCACAGCTCGCCGACCGGACGCTGCCGCCGGGCTATCGCTACTACGCGCACTACGACGAGTCCGATCGGACCGCAGAGAAGGGGGCCGAGCCCTGGGTCGATCCCCAGGGGGGCGTCCGCGACAGCATCCTCGGCCCCTGGACGCGGGTCGGGGCGCGCTCCTCCCTCGCGGAGACCTGGTTCGGTCGCTACAGCTACATCGTCTCCGATTCGTCTGCGATCTACGCGACCATCGGCAACTTCTGCTCCATCGCCCGGGACGTGCGCATCAATCCGGGCAATCACCCCATGTGGCGGGCCGCGCAGCATCACTTCACCTACCGGGCGCGCGCCTACGACCTGGCCGAGGAGGACGACCACGCCTTCTTCCAGTGGCGCCGGGACGACCACGTGACCCTCGGCCACGACGTCTGGGTGGGCCACGGCGCGACGATCCTCGCCGGCGTGCGCGTCGGGACGGGGGCGGTGGTGGCCGCGGGAGCGGTGGTGTCGAAGGACGTGCCGGACTACGTGATCGTGGGCGGCGTGCCGGCGCGGCCCATCCGCGACCGCTTCCCCGACCGCGTGAAGGCGGACCTGCTGGCCCTCGCCTGGTGGGACTGGCCGCACGAATGGCTGAAGGAGCGGCTGCAGGACTTCCGCGAGCTCGACGTCGAGGCCTTCGTCGCGCGCTACCGCAGCGCCTGAGCCACCCTGGCCCCGTCGTCGGCACCCCGCGCCGGCGGCGGGCCGAGCGCGGCCACGAGCCGCTCGATCCCCTCTCCGATGCTCCCGTCGTTGCGCACCTCGAGCACGTCCGGCCCGTCCACGGTCCAGCCGGCGGCCCGCGCGACGCGGGCCTCGACGTCCTCACCGGCCTCGCGCCCCCGCGCCTCGATGCGTACGCGCAGGACCGCGGGCGGAGCGGTGACGTGCACGATGCGCACGGACGGGAAGCGCCGCCGCGCCTCGTCGAGCACCGAGCGCGAGGCGTTCACGACCACGTGGCGGCCGCGCAGCAACTCCAGGCACAGCCCCATGGGCACGCCGTAGCCGAGCCCGTGCGCGCGCCAGTGCAGCGCGTAGGCGCCGCAGGCGACCCGCGCCGCGAAGCCCTCCTCGCTCACCGGCACGTGGCGCTCGCCGCCCGCGTCCTCGGGACGAGTGATCTCCCGCGCCGGGAAGACGTGCCCGCCGCGCGGCTCGAGGCGCGCGCGGGCGCCGTCGAGCAGCGTGTCCTTGCCGGCACCGGACGGCCCGACGAGCAGGAACAGCGTTCCGCAGGGGGGAGCCGCGTCCTGGACGCTCGTCGCCACGGTGTCAGCCCCAGCGCGCGTCGGCGGCCGGCGCCGCGGCGCCCCGGAAGCGGGCCCAGTGCAGGAGCACGAAGGGCGCGTCGCGCGAGGCCTGGGCGAAGAGCCCGAGCCCTTCCACGGGCAGCGGCCGCGCGAGGAGGTCGGCGAAGAGCTCCCGCAGCGCCCCGCGGACGCGCTCGAAGGTGGAGGTGCCGGCGATCCGGCTGGACAGGGTCACGTGGAAGCGGAACTCCTCCTCCACGTAGGGGTAGCCCCAGCGCTCGAGCAGGGCGTCCTGCCGCGGCGAGAGCCGGGCCTGGCGGCGCCGCGCCAGGTCCTCCGCTCCGAGGGGAGCCCGGAAGGGCTCGCAGGCGTGCAGGCAGGCCTCGTGGAGCGCCTGGAGTTCCGGCGAGCGCGAGCGGGGCCGGAGCGCGACGAAGTCCCCGATGGCGTCCACGACGAAGGGCACCGCGAAGGGCTCCCAGGCGGCGCAGAAGGCGTCGACGGCGGCGACCAGCCGCGGCTCCGTGTCCCGCCCCACCGGTTCGAAGGGGGCGCGCAGCGTGCCGTGGAAGCCGTAGAAACGCGGGGCCGCCGTCAGTCGGTCGAGGTTCAGGCCGTCGAGCGCGGGCACCGGCATCCGCGGCAGCGCGTGGCCCGTCGCCGCGTCGCGGCCGAGCCAGGCGGAGCCCCGCCGCCACAGTTCGGATTCGGGGTCGGGCGCGAAGTAGAGCGCGTAGCGCGCGTAGCCGTTCATGCGACGCGGCGCCCCGCGCACCAGACTTCCGCGAGCAGGGGCCAGCGCCCGGCCGCGTGCCGGACCCGGAGCAGGTCGGCCCGCTGTCCCGGCGCCACCGCGCCGCGGTCCTCGAGGCCCGCGAGGCGCGCCGCGTGCACGGTGCCGAGGGCGACGGCCCGATGCAGCGGCCAGCCGAAGGGCG
>JAZBPF010000009.1:0-2100 GCA_036351515.1 Pseudomonadales bacterium
CCTCCTCGGAGGTGGGCTGCGGGCAGTTCGAGCTCAACTTCCGCCACGTGGCCGACCCGCTCCGGGCCGCCGACGACGCGCAGCTCTTCAAGTACCTGGTCAAGGGGGTCGCCGCCCGGCACGGGTTCGGCGCGACGTTCATGGCCAAGCCCTACGGAGATCAGGCGGGCAGCGGTCTGCACGTGCACGTCAGCCTGCTGGACGAGCGCGGACGCAACGCCTTCGCCGGGGACACGGCGGAGGGGTCGCCGCTGCTGCGGCAGGCGATCGCCGGCCTGATCGCCGATCTGCCCGAAGCGATGCTCGTGTTCGCCCCGCACTTCAACTCCTACCGTCGCGTGCGCGAGGGCACCCATGCGCCGACGCAGGCGAGCTGGGGCTACGAGAACCGGACGACCGCGATCCGCATCCCGGCCGGGCGGGACGAGGACCGGCGCATCGAGCACCGGGTGGCCGGAGCCGACGCGAATCCCTATCTCGTGCTCGCGACGCTCCTGGGTTCGGCCCTGCGCGGTGTGGAGGAGGGGCTCATGGCGCCGCCGCCGCTGGCGGGCAGCGGCTACGAGGGCGACGCGCCCCGGCTGCCCACGGGCTGGGCCGAGGCGATCCATCGTTTCGAGGAGTCCGAGGCGATGAACGCGATCCTCGGTGCGGATCTCGTGCGGGTGTTCGCGGCCACCAAGCGCCAGGAGCGCGACCTCTTCGCAGCCCGCCTCTCCCCCTTCGAGATCGAGACCTACCTCGATCTCATCTGAGGTCCCGAGCTCCGCTTCCTCCGGCCGCGCGGTGCCGGCGTGACGCGACGGCGAGGAGCGCCGCACCGAGCACCACCCACAGACCCACGATGGCCCATTCCTCGGGCCAGCGCAGGGCGGCGGGACTTCCCGGCAGGTACAGGGACGCGAGCGCGAGCGACAGGAGCAGGGCCGTGACGCCCACCGCCGGACCCGCCGGGACCCGGTAGGGGCGTGCGAGCCCCGGTTCCCGCCGGCGCAGGACCAGGAACGACAGCGCCACCGTCGCGTAGGCCACGACGATCCCGAGGCCGCCCGCGTTCACCAGCCAGACGAGGGCGGGGCGTCCGAAGCAGGGCGCCACGAGGGACAGCCCGCCGATCAGGGCGATCGCGTAGTGGGGCGTGCGATGGCGCGGGTGCAGGCGGCCCAGGATCGCGGGCAGCTGGCCGGCCCGCGCCATGGCGTAGACGGCCCGGCTGCCACCGACGAGGAACGCGTTCCAGCTCGTGAGGATGCCGCCGAGGCCCGCGAGCACGAGGGCCACGCCCCCGGGTTCGCCCCAGACGGCGCGCATGGCCGCCGCGGTGACCAGTTCCGCCTCGCCGCGGGCCGTGGCGGGCAGCGCGAGGGCGACGCCCAGCACCACGAGTGCGTACCAGAGCGCGGCGAGGGCGACGGAGAACACGAGCAGCCGCCCGATGGCCGCGTGGGGCAGGTCGATCTCTTCCGCCGCCTGAGGGATCACGTCGAAGCCCACGAAGAGGAAGGGCACCATCACCAGGACGCCCGCGACGCCGCCGAACCCGTCGACGAAGTGCGGGTGCAGCCGGGCCGGGTCGCCCTCGAGGCCGAGGCCGAGGAAGAAGACGACGCCGACGGCGAGGATGAGCGTGACCACGACGCGCTGGGCGAAGGCCGCCACGCGGACCCCGACCACGTTCAGCCAGGTCACGCCCAGCGCCGCGACCACGCCGATCGCGAGCCAGGGCGCGGTGACCGTCCAGCCGGCCACGGTCCACAGCGGCCGCGCGTCGAGGCCCGGGACCAGCACGTCCACGACCGTGGGCAGTGCCACGGCCTCGAAGGCGCAGACGGAGACGTACCCGAGCGTGATCGCCCAGGTGCAGAGGAAGGATGCGCGCGGCCCCAGCGCCCGGTCCGCGTAGACGTGCTCGCCGCCGGCCCGGGGCAGGGCGGAGGCCAGTTCGGCGTAGACGAGACCGATGAGCAGCATCACGGCCCCACCGGCGAGGAACGCGAGCACCGCACCGATCGACCCCGCGCCCGCGATCCAGGTGCCGGACAGCACGACCCAGCTCCAGCCGATCATCGCGCCGAAGGCGAGGGCGACGACGTCCCGGCG
>JAZBPF010000010.1:0-5388 GCA_036351515.1 Pseudomonadales bacterium
GGAGGAACGCGACGCTCGATGGTCGGTCATTCGGCCCGCGAGGACCAGCAGGCGCGCGGCGCGGCCCGCGAAAGGCAGCTCAGACCGCTTCGCGGAGCACCGGCTCGAGGGCGCGGACCACGTCGATCTCGTAGCCCGCGTGGAGCGCCTGCTCCCGGGCGAGGACGTCCACCTCGGCGACCGTGTGCCAGCCGACGCGCAGCAGCTCGACCTCGTCGAACCAGTGCACGGGCCCCGGCGCGGCCGCGAAGAACACGCGGTGCCAGCCGTTCTTGTAGGCGTAGTCGCCGACGAGCTCGAGGGCGTCGACCTCCAGCCGGAGTTCCTCGCGAAGCTCCCGGCGCACGGTCTCCTCGGGCCGCTCGCCGAAGTCGATGTGGCCCCCGGGCAGTCCCCAGCGCGCCGTCCGGTGCCGGTTGCCGCCCGCGTGTACGACCAGCAGGTAGCGGTCGCCGTCGTGGAGCAGGCAACGGGCGGTGCGCAGGGCACGATCGCGGCGGGGGCGGACGAAGGGGAGCGAGAACGACGGCACGGGCGAGGCACCTCCTTGGCGCGGGTCGGGGCGACCGGGATAGTGTAGCAAGCATCGTACCGTCCACCCGTGACAGGATCGCTGCAGCGTACGGGATCGCGGCGCACGGCCCCCGTGCAGGGACCCGGAGCGCGCACGCCCGCAGGGCGCCGGAACAGCGCAGCGCGCTGCCGCCGATGGTAGGCTCCCGCCCCTCGTGCCCGTCCCCGAGGAGGCCCCCATGCGCCGTCGCCCCGCCCTCCTGGCGGTCCTGCCCGCCCTCCTGCTCGCCGCCGCGGCCGGAGCCATGGAGGCCCCGTCCCTGGAACGGACCGTCACGGAACGGCCCTTCCAGATCGTCGTGGACCGGCGTGCCTGCGGCCCCGAGGGGATCTACGTGCAGGTGCTGGGCGCCGGCGGGCCGGAGCTCGGCGCCGCCCAGGCCGGCAGCGGCTACCTCGTCTGGGTGGACGGGCGCGCCCGGGTGATGATCGACACCGGACCGGGAACGGCGCTGCGCTTCGACGAGTCCGGGGCCGGCTTCCCGGACCTCCTGGCCCTCGCCTACACGCAGCTCGAGGTGACGCACAGCAGCGACCTGCCGGCACTCCTGCGCGGGACCCGCGACGCCGGGCGCACCGATCCCCTGCCCGTCTACGGGCCGAGCGGGAGCGAGCTCGTCCCGGGGCTGAACGACTGGGCCTCCCTGCTCTTCGGTCCGAAGGGCGCCTACCGCCATCTCGCGGACTTCCTCTCGCCCCTGTCCGCCGGCGGCTACGAGGTCGTGCCCTACCAGATCGACGCCTTCGGCCGCCGACGCTGGACCGGCTTCCGGCGGGACGGGATCAGCCTCTCGGCGATCCCCACGGACCACGGCCCCGTGCCCGCCCTCGCCTGGCGCGTGGACGTGGACGGCGTCGGCATCACCTTCGCAGGCGACACGGCCAACCGCTGGCAGACCGTCGCCGAACTCGCGAAGGGCTCCGTGATCCTCGTCGCCAGCCACATGATCCCCGAGAACGCCCGCGGGGCGCCGCGGGAGCGGCACATGCCGCCGTCGCAGATCGGCAAGATCGCCGCCGAGGCCGACGTGAACCTCGTGATCCTCGGCCAGCGCGGCGAGCGCACGCGCGGGCGCGAGAGCGCGAGCCGCGCGCTCATCCAGGAGCACTTCCGGGGCCCCGTGGTCTTCGCCAACGACCTCGAGTGCTGGGAGACCTGACCCGGTTCCGGAGCCTCGCCGTGCACCGACCGCACGCCTTCCGCGTCGACGACCGCGCCCGTCTCGAGGCGGTGATCGACGCCCATCCCTTCGCGCTCCTGGTCGGGCCGGGACTCGTCGCGACCCCCCTGCCGCTGCTGCGCGACGGGCCCGAGCATCTCGCCGGGCATCTGGCCGCCGCGAATCCCCAGGCCCGGGCCCTCGCGCCCGGCGTCGAGGTTCTCGCCGTGTTCCAGGGGCCCCACGCCTACGTCTCGCCGCGCTGGTACGCGGCGGCGCGGGCCGTGCCCACCTGGAACTACGTCACCGTGCAGGTCCGGGGCCGCGTGGAGACCGTGGACCCGCCGGCGACCCGCGAGGCCATGCGGACCATGGTGGACCACTTCGAGGGTGTCGAGCGCAGCCGGACCGTGGTGGCGGAGGACGTGATCGAGGGCATGGTCGCCGGCGTCCGCGCCTTCCGCCTGCGCATCGAAGCCCTGGAGGGCGTCTTCAAGCTGTCCCAGAACCGCAGCGCGGAGGACCGTGCCGGCGTCGCCGCGGCCCTGCGCGCCTCGGGCGACGAGAGCGCCCGGGCCATCGCGGCCCTCATGGACGCGGACCCCGCGCCGGAGGCGTCGTGAGCCCTCCGGACCCGCGCGTGGCCGCGCTCCTCGACGGCTGGTTCGGAGCGCTGGCGGACGGCTTCGTCGCACCGGAGGTGCGCCAGCGCTGGTTCCGGGCGGACCCCGCCTTCGACGAGTGGTTGCGCGCCCGCTTCGGCGACGACGTGGAGGCGGCCCTCGCCGGCGACCGGGACGCCTGGGGGTGGACCCCGGAGGGACGGCTCGGCCTCGTGCTCCTCCTCGACCAGCTCCCGCGGAACCTCTTCCGCGGGACGGCGCGCGCCTTCGCCGGGGACGCGCGGGCCCTGGCCGCCGCCCGCGTCGGCGTCGGCCGCGGGGACGACCGCCTGCTGCCCCCGGAGCAGCGGGTGTTCCTCTACCTGCCCTTCGAGCACGCAGAGCACCGGGCGGACCAGGAGACCGCCGTGGTGCTCCTGGAGCGGCTCCGGGACGAACTCGAGGACCGGCCGCAGGGGCGGTCGATCGTCGCGGATTACCTGCGGCACGCGCGGGAACACCGCGCCATCGTCCGCCGCTTCGGTCGCTTTCCGCACCGCAACGCCGCCCTGGGCCGCGCCTCCACGGAGGAGGAGCGGGCCTGGCTCGAGACGGACGGACGCGCCTTCGGCCAGCAGCGCTCCTCGTCGCCGGCGACTTGAAAAACCTCGCCGGGGTCGCGACGCTCCCCGGCGTGCGGAACCTTCGCACGCCGTCGTCGTCGATCGCGTGGAGGAGCCATGACCGACATGCACGAGCACGACGAGGATCTCTTCGCCCGCGAGATGCGGGACGTGGTGCCCCTCCCCGCGGACGGACGCGCCACCCCCCGGCCCATGCCCCGGGCGCCGACACCGGCACAGCTGGCCCGTCGTCGGGCGGCGGAGGCGGAAGGGGGGGATCCGAATCCCCTGACCCTGGGGGAGGTGCGCGCGATCGGCCCCTGGGACGAACTGGCCTGGAAGCGCGACGGCGTCCAGGAGGGGGTCTACCGGAAGCTCCGCCTCGGCCGCTACGCCATCGACGCCGTGCTCGATCTGCATCGGCGCACGGTGCGGGAGGCCCGCGAGGAGCTGTGGCGCTTCGTGGAGGACGCCCGCGGTCACGGCCTGCGGACGATCCTGATCTCCCACGGCCGCGGCGACCGGAGCGAGACCCCGGGGCGCATCAAGAGCTACGTGGCCCACTGGCTCGCCGAGCTGCCCGGCGTGCTCGCCTTCCATTCGGCCCAGCGCCAGCACGGCGGCTACGGCGCCACCTACGTGCTCCTGCGCAAGAGCGCCGAGCGGCGCCGGGAGAACCGCGAACGGCACGCCCGGCGCGTACCCTGAGCGCCCGCGGCGGGACGCTTCAGCCGGCGGTGAGAGGCTCGAGCACCAGCTCCACGCGGCGGTTCTGCGCGCGGCCCGAGGCCGTGTCGTTGCTGGCGATCGGCGAGGATTCACCGAGCCCGCGGGTGAGGATCCGGTTCGAGGCCACCCCGTGCCGGTCGAGGTACGCGCCCACCGCCTGGGCCCGACGCTCGGAGAGCTGCTGGTTGTAGGCGGCGTCGCCGGTGGAGTCCGTGTGACCGATCACGTCGATGATGGTCTTCTCGTATTCCTCGAGCACGAGCGAGACGGAGTCGAGCACCGGGTAGAAGTCCGCGGACACCGCCGCGCTGTCCGTGGCGAAGGTGATGTTGCCCGGCATGTTCAGGACGATCCGGTCCCCGACGCGGCTCACGGAGACGCCGGTCTCGGCGAGGCGCTCGCGCAGCGCGCGCTCCTGCGCGTCCATGTAGGACCCCACGGCGCCCCCGGCGATGGCGCCCACGCCCGCGCCGATGAGCGCGCGCTTGCGCCGCTCCCGGCTGCTGTCGTCCTCCGTGGCGGCGCCCGCGGCCGCCCCCACGGCCGCCCCGATGGCCGCCCCCACGGCGGCCTTGTTGGCGCGGCGCTCGCCGGTGGCGGGATCCGTCACGCAGCCGGCGAGCAGGCTCGCGGCGAGCAGGGACGGAAGCAGGGCATGATGGATCCTCACGGTGTCGGACTCCTCGTCGGTCGGTTCCTCGGGGACGGAACCCTCGTCCTCAAGCTAGCACACGGCGCAGGACGCACCGGCGGAGCGGGTCCAGCCCCGCCCGGGCCTCGTCCTCGAGGCGCTTCGACAGCGCCGGTCCGCAGGCGTTCCGATCCAGTTCGAGGAAACCGTGCCGGGCGTAGAAGGGCGCGTTGAAGGGCACGTCGCGGAAGGTGGTGAGGGTGATGCTCGCGGCGCCGAGCGCGCGGGCCCGCTCGCAGGCCGCCTCCAGCAGGGCGCCGCCGAGACCGCGCCCCCCGGCGGCCGGAACCACGTCCAGTTCGCGCAGGTAGGCCGCGCCGTCGAGCCACTCGAGGAGCGCGAAGCCGACGGGAGCGCCGTCCCGCTCCGCCACGAGGAGACGCCGCGCCGCGGCGGCGTCCTCGAGGAGCGCCGCGGGCAGGAGATCCCCGTCGTCGGGATCGGCCAGCTCCGGCAGGCCCACCGCCGCGAAGCGCACCGCGGCGGCACGCTCGACGGCACGCAGCGCCTCCGCCTCGTCCGCGCGTCCGTCGCGGAGGTGCGGACGGTCCGGTTCGTCGTTCACCGCGTCAATCGTCGGCGCGGCGCGGACCGAGCGGCTTCTCGAGCTCCACCAGCCGATCCCGGAACCCGAAGTCCTCGTAGAGGCGCCGGGCGGGTTCGTTCGCGGCCAGGACCTGCACGCGCAGCCGCTCCGCGTCGTGCTCCCGCGCGTGCCGCTCCGCTTCCTCGAGCAGGGCCCGCCCGAGGCCGCAGCCCCGCAGCCCGTCGTCCACGTAGAGCTCGCCCACGGCGGCGTGCGGCCGGGTCCAGGCGTCCGGCGCCGTCTCCGGCACCCGCGCCAGCACGCAGACGAAGCCGCCCACGCGACCGTCCAGCTCCGCCACGAACACGCGTCCCCGGTAGGCGGCGCAGCGCTGGAGCATGGCCTCCACGTAGCGCCGCGCGATCTGGGAACCCGGCGGGAGGCTCGGCTCGAGGGCGCGCTCGAAGTCCTGGAGCGCGGCGAC
>JAZBPF010000011.1:0-14205 GCA_036351515.1 Pseudomonadales bacterium
CTCGCCGCGGGCGGCCCCGTCCGCGGCATCCCGTGCGGGCCGTTAGCTCAGCGGTAGAGCAGGTGGCTTTTAACCACTTGGTCGATGGTTCGAATCCATCACGGCCCACCACTCCCTCGCTGCGTTCGTTCCTGCAGGATCTACGGATGCCGTTCCAGCGGGGCGCGCCTCGGCTCGTGCTTCAACGTCTTCGACAACGCACCCTCTTTCCGTACTGAAGGCCTCACGAGTCGCCCGGCTCGCCGTCGCCCGGTACGCCGGAGCGGCTGAAGCGGGCTCCCACAATGACGGTGTCGACCCCCCACTGTGGGAGCCCGCTTCAGCGGCGACTTCCGCTTCCTCACCCCCTCCGGCTTTGCGCTGCCGGAGGCGTTTCCGCAGAAACCCGGCGCCTGGGAGGCCGTGACCCAGCTGAACGCGCAGCGGGGCCTCGCGATCACGCCGCGGACCTGCGACGGCGGCTGGGACGGCGTGCCGGTGGACTACGGCGAGGCGGTGGCGCAGGTCTGGCGGGCGACGAAGGGGACGTGGGGCGTGCCGGTTGCGGAGGTGCCGATGCCGCCTCCGCGTTTCCGCGGAAACGTCGAGGGGTCTGTGCCGGCGGAGTCCGAACCGGAGGACGAGGACGACGGGCTCTGGTGGCCGGTCGTGAACGGGAAGGTCGTTCGCTTCGATGACTCCCGCAGTCGCGGCTGAAGCCGGCTCCCACAGGGGGGTGTCGACACCCCTTGTGGGACCCGGCTTCCGCTCCCGGTCCGGCGTGGCGCGGCGCAGGGCGTTTGCCCGACGGCGCGGGGGGATGATGCAGTGGACGCTCCCCACAGCACTTCCGTCGGGAAGGAGAAGCCCATGACCCTGCACGTCGAGCTCGAACCCGTCCTCGCCCTCGTGGCGGGCATCGCCGTCCTCGTGTTCCCGCGCCTGCTGAACTACATCGTCGCGGGCTACCTGATCCTGGTCGGCGTGAGTGGTCTGGTGTCCTGAGAACCAGACCCCGGCGCCCGGCGCGGAGCACGGAACGCGCGGGGCGCTCCGTGGTCTGAGACGGCGCCGCCCTCGTGCGACGAAGCGACGTGCCGGTGCGCCGGACGCGCTCGCCCGCGCAGTGCGGACGGCGCAGGATGCGTCGCGCTCCGCGGGACGCGGCGCACGAGAGACTTCCACAGGGGACGAACCATGAACCATCGCATCACCGGCCGGGCGGCGCTGGCTGCCGGCATGCTCGGCCTGCTGGCCGCCCAGCCCGCCCTCGCCGACGGCCCGAACTGGACCTGGATCGACGCGGCCTATCAGCAGGTGGACTTCGACGACGTCGACGAGGAAGCGGACGTGCTCAACCTCGACGGCTCCTGGGCCGCGACGGAGCTGGTGCACGTCTTCGCCGGCTATCGCAACGGCGAGGTCGACACGCGCTTCGGCGACATCGACGTCGACGAGCTCGAGCTGGGCATCGGCGTCAACCCGCAGCTGACGGAGACCGTGGACCTCTACGGCCGCATCGGCTGGGCGACCGCCGAGATCGACTTCGGCGGCTTCGACGACGTCGACGACGACGGCTTCACGCTCGCGGCCGGCCTGCGCGCCATGGTGCTGCCCCGCTGGGAGCTCAACGGCGGCATGCGCTACGTGGACATCGGTGACGACGACACCGAGCTCACGCTCGGCACGGTCTACAACTTCACGCCGCGCTTCGCCGTGACGGGGGACGTCGCCTTCGCCGACGAGGCCACGACCTGGGGCATCGGCGTGCGTTTCTACCCGGATCGCCGCTGATCCCGGCGGAGGCGACGCCCGTTCCACGGGCGGCGCCTCCGCGTCCGCGGGCCCGACCCACCCCGGCCGACGCTCCGGTATGATCCGGTGACGGTCGCCGCCTTCCGGCGGCCCGCCGCGAGTCGGGAGTCCATGGCCGAATCCGTCACCGACAAGCTGGCCGCGCCGCTCGGCCGGGCCCGCGTGGGGATGGATCGCCTTCCTTTCTCGACGCTCCTGACCTACAGCCTCCCCACCGCGGGGATCGGCTTCATGTTCTACCTCGCGGTGCTCTACCTCATGAAGTTCTCCACGGACGTGCTGCTCATCGCACCGGCAGCCGTGTCCGTGATCCTCGGCTTCTCCCGCGTGCTCGACGCCGTCACCGATCCGCTCGCGGGCTATCTCTCGGACCGCACCGACTCGCGGCTCGGGCGACGCCGCCCCTGGCTCCTCGCCTCGGCGATCCCGCTGGCGCTCATCTTCGTGATGATGTGGGCGCCGCCCGCTTCCCTCGAGGGAGGCGCGCTCACGGCCTGGATGGCCTTCGCGATCATCGGCTTCTACGCCGTCATGACCCTCGTGAACGTGCCGCACCAGTCCTGGGGCGCGGAGCTCACGCCGGACTACCACGAGCGCACGCGCGTCTTCGGCATGCGCCTGCTGCTGCTGAATCTCGGCGCCTTCGCCGCCGTCGGCTGTCTGCTCGTGATCACGAAGTCGGACGATCCGCGGAGCACCGTGTTCCTGCTGGTGGCGGTGATCGCCGTGTTCACGGCGCTGTTCACCATGGGCTCCGCCCTGCGCCTGCGCGAGCGCGCGGAGCTGCAGGGGCGCGGTCCCCAGGCCGTGCTCGGCATGTACCGCGACCTCGCCGTGAACCCGCACGCGCGCCTGCTCCTCGCGGTGTTCTTCATCGAGTCCCTGGGCGGCGCCACCATCGGCGTGCTCACGCCCTACATGGCGCAGTACGTGATCCTCGAGATTTCCTTCCCGCTCGTGGTGCTCACCTACATGATCGCGCAGACGGTCTCGGTGCCCTTCTGGACGCCCCTGTCCCGCGTCTTCGGCAAGAAGCGGCTCTGGCTCGCGTCCATGGTCGGTACCGCCGTGGGCTTCGGCTGCTTCTTCCTCCTCGGCGCGGGCGACATCGTGCCCACCTACGTGCTCGCCTTCCTCCTCGGCGCGGCGGCCGGCTGCGGCAACGTGATCGCCCCGTCCGTGCAGTCGGACATCATCGACTGGGACGAGCTGCGCACCGGCGAACGGAAGGAGGGGGGCTACTTCGCGGCCTTCAGCTTCATGCAGAAGAGCGCGGCGGGCGTGACGATCATGCTCTCGGGTGTGGTGCTCCAGCTCGCCGGCTACGTGCCGAACGTCGACCAGAGCGAAGCCGTGCAGCTGGCCATCAAGGCGCTCTACGCGCTCTTCCCGCTCTCCTGCTACCTGATCGGTGCGCTCATGTTCGTGCGCTTCTCCCTCGGGGAGAAGGAGCACGAGGAGATCCGCGGCCAGCTCGAGGCGCGGCGCCGGGCCGAGGCCCGGGACGCCGCCGGCTGACGGCTCAGGCGAGGCGCAGCGAGCGGAGCACGGCGTCCACGGCGGCGCCGGCGCGATCTCCCTCCCCGAGCTGGCGCAGCGTTCCGAGGCCGCCGGGATTCACCACGTTGACCTCCAGGACCGTGCCGCCGGCCACGTCGATGCCGGCGTAGCGGACCCCCCGCGCGAGCAGCCAGGCGCCGACGCGGCGGGCGAGGGCGTCCCGCGCCGGATCCGGGGCGGCGTGCACCGGGGTCCCGCCTGCCGCCAGATTCGCGGCGCCGGGACGGGGCTCGCGGGCGTAGGTGCCGATCGGTTCCCCGCCCGCGACCAGGATCCGGTGCTCGCCGGCCGCCGCGTCCGGAACCCAGCGCTGGAGCAGCGCGAAGCGTCCGCCGGCGGTGAGGGCCGCGGCCGTCGCTTCCAGCGCCGCGTCCTCGGCATCGAGGACGTGCACGTCCCGCCCGAAGCTGCCGCCCGGGGGCTTCAGCACCCAGCGCCCCCCGCCGGCCCGGGCCCGGGCCACCAGCTCCGCGGCCTCCGTCGCGGCCCAGGTCTCCGGATGGGGGAACGGCGGCTCGCCCACGGCGAGCGCGTACTTGCCGTGGAGCTGCACCACCGCCTCGACGTCGTTCACACAGGGGACGCTCCGGCTCGCGGCGCCGAGGAGCTGCATCTTGTCGAGGAAGCTGCCGCGGCGCCCGAAGCCGAGGATCCACAGGAGCGCGCAGGCGTCGACGGCCACGCAGGCTCCCGAAGCGGTCGTGGCCTGCACGCGGCGCTCGCCGAGGCGGAGCGTGTCGAGGCACGCCGTGGCGACGGACCAGCCGCGGGCCCGGAAGGCGGGGGCGAGCAGGGCGGCGTTGTCGTCGGGCGCCGGGTGCGGCACCCCCGTGAGCAGCAGGACCTGCGGCAAGGCTCAGCCTTCCATGGGCACGAAGCCGGGCGTGGCGCGGACCCGGTCGAGCCAGGCGCGGATCGCCGGGTAGGGCGCGAGGTCGAAGCCGCCCTCGTGGGCCACGTGCGTGTAGGCGAAGAGGGCGATGTCGGCGATCGAGTAGCGGTCCACGAGGAAGTCCCGCTCCGCGAGCTGCTGCTCGAGCACCGCGAGGGCCGCGTGACCCTTCTCGCGGTGCTCGGCGATGCGTTCGGCGAAGCGGTCCCCGGCGTCCAGGAAGCGGATCCAGTAGCGGGTCGTGGCGATGTAGGGCTCGTGGCTGTACTGCTCGAAGAACATCCACTGGAGCACCCGCGCCCGGGCGAGCCGGTCCTCGGGGAACAGCTCCGTTCCCTCCGCGAGGTAGAAGAGGATGGCGTTCGACTCGGCGAGGGTCGTGCCGTCGTCGAGCTCGAGAAGCGGCACGCGTCCGTTCGGATTCAGGGCGAGGAACCCGGGCGTGCGCGTCACGCCCGTGCGGATGTCGAGTTCCACGATCTCGCAGGGGCGACGGAGCTGCGCGAGCGCGAGCAGCACCTTGTAGCAGTTCCCGGAACCGGTCATCTGGTGCAGGCGCACGGGGGGCTCCACGGCGGCGGAGGCCGGAGCAGAGCACGGCGTCCGGGCGCTTGCAATGGCCCGGGGGCGACCCTATGTTCCCGCCACGGCGCAACGAAGCACCCGCGGGCACAGCCGGGAAACGGGTGTCCGCAGGAGGTCGCCATGAACACCCATCGCCTCACCCCCGACCTCGTCCCCGTGCACGAGCCGGAGATCCTCGACGAGGCGCGGCGCCACGCGCTGCGCGAGGAGATCCGCGCGCTCCTGAAGGCGCGCGACGCCGTGCTCGTGGCGCACTACTACACGGACGGGGACGTGCAGGAGCTGGCGGAGGAGACCGGCGGCTTCGTCTCCGACTCCCTCGAGATGGCCCGCTTCGGCCACGACCATCCGGCCTCGACGCTGGTGGTCGCGGGCGTGCGCTTCATGGGCGAGACGGCGAAGATCCTCTCGCCGGAGAAGACCGTGATCATGCCGACGCTCGAGGCCGAGTGCTCCCTCGACCTCGGCTGCCCGCCGGAGGAGTTCGCGGCCTTCTGCGACGCGCACCCGGACCGGACGGTGGTGGTCTACGCGAACACCTCCGCCGCCGTGAAGGCGCGGGCGGACTGGGTCGTGACCTCGAGCATCGCCGTGGACGTGGTCGATCACCTCGACGCCCGCGGGGAGAAGATCCTCTGGGCGCCGGACCGGCACCTCGGCTCCTACATCCAGGAGCAGACCGGCGCCGACATGCTGCTCTGGGACGGCGCCTGCATCGTCCACGAGGAGTTCAAGAGCCGCGGCCTCGAGGACCTGCGCGCCGCGCATCCGGAGGCGGCGGTGCTCGTGCATCCGGAGTCGCCGAAGGGCGTGGTGGCGCAGGCCGACGTGGTGGGGTCCACCTCGGCGATCCTCGCCGCGGCGCGCGACCTGCCCAACGACACCTTCATCGTCGCCACGGACCGCGGGATCTTCGCGACCCTGCGCCGCAAGGTTCCCGGCAAGCGCTTCATCGAGGCGCCCACGGCCGGGGCCGGTGCGACCTGCCGCAGCTGCGCCCACTGTCCCTGGATGGCCATGAACGAGCTGGAGGCGCTCGCCTCGACGCTCCGGGACGGGGGCAACGAGGTGCACGTGGAGCCGGCGCTGGCGGAGCGGGCCATGGTGCCCCTGCGCCGCATGCTCGACTTCCGCGCCGGCAAGCGCTGAGGCCGATCCTCCACGCGCACCGTCAGCTCGCCGCGCGCTGGCGCATCTCCCGGATGTCCTGCATGCGCTGGTTGAGGCGCGCGGTCATCGGATAGTCGTTCTCCACGAGCTGCAGCGCGTACTGCAGGTGCTGGAGCGCGTTCTGCAGGTTCCCGTGCAGCTGGAAGTACTCGGCCCGGGCCCGGTGCACGGCGATGATGTCGCCGGCCAGCCCCGCGGTCTCGGCGAGCGCGTACCAGACGCTCGCGTCGCTCGGCCGGTCCGTCGCGAGTTCCTCGAGCACCTTCTGGGCGGCGCCGTGGCGACCCGCGCGGCCGAGGGCGTCCGCGTAGGCGCGGCGCAGGGGCAGGGCCTCGGGCGTGAAGCGGAGCTCGCGCTCGAGGAGCGCGATCGCCTTGCCGGTCTCGTCCCGTCCCAGCATCACCTCCGCCTGGGCGAGGGTGTAGAAGAGCCGGGGGTGCTCGGCCTCGAGGAGCGGCGCGAGGACCCGCTCGGCCTCGTCCACGCGGCCGAGGGCGAGGAGCGAGATCGCGAGCCCGTAGCGGGGCGCCTCCGGATTCGTGCTGCGCCCGTCCTCGAGTTCGGCGCGGAAGCGCTCCGCGGCCGCCGCCGGCGTGTCCGCGAGGTGCAGGCGCACGCGGGCCCGGGCGAGCTGGAACTCCACGGAATCCGGATGCGGGCGGCGCGGATAGGCCGAGGCCTGGCTGCGCGCGTCGGCGATCCGCGACTCGGTGACCGGGTGCGTGAGGAGGAATTCGGGCGGACGCCGCGAGAAGCGGTAGACGTCCGTCATGCGCTCGAACATGCCCGCCATGGCCCAGGGGTCCATGCCCGCGCGGACCATGGTCTCGATGCCGAGGCGGTCCGCCTCCCGCTCCCGGGAGCGGCTGTAGCGGAGCTGGTTCTGCTGGGCCAGCGCCTGGGTGCCCGCGAGGGCCGCCATGCCCGCGTCGCCGCCGCCGGCGGCCATGATCGCCGCGCTCGCGAGGAGCGCCGCGAGGAAGGGCAGGGTGGCCTTGCGCTGCTCCTCGAGGCCGCGGGCGAAGTGGCGCTGGGAGAGGTGCGCGAGTTCGTGGGCGAGGATCGCGGAGAACTCGTGCACGGTGGGCGCCTCGGCGAAGGTGCCGTAGTTGATGCCGACGATGCCGCCGGGCGCCGCGAAGGCGTTGATGGCGCCGGAGTCGATGAGCACGAGGTTCAGGTCCACGCGCCGCAGGTCGCTGGCGGCGGCGAGCTCGTAGAGCAGCTGCTCGGTCCAGTGGACGATGAGGGGATCCGAGCGGGTCGGCAGGCCGGCGCGGATCTGGCGCATGAAGTCCTCGCCGATCGCCGCCTCCATCTCCGGGGAGACGATGCTCGAGGAGACGTCGCCGAGCACCGGCAGATCGTCGGCCGGAGAGGCGCGCACGGACACGGAGGGCACGCCCCAGGCGAGCAGCACGCCCAGGGCGACGATGGCGCCTCTCGTGATCCAGCCCGTGATCCAGCTTCCGGTCATGGTCCCTCTCTCGCCGCCGCGGCGGCTCCGGGCACCCGCGACTATTCTACCTGCGGGCGGACGGCGGCCGGAAACGGCCCCGTCGCCTGCGGCTGCCGCCGGTCCCCGGCCTCGACACGGCCACGGACCGGCGTACCATCTGCCGTCTCCGAGGGTCGGCGTCCGCCGGGCGGCCGTCCGGCCCACCCCCGGTCCGGAGGAGCATCGCGAGCGTGCACGACGCGGAGCCGCAGCCCCCGCCCGACGTCGAGGTCGACGCCTGCGGCCTGACCTGCCCCATGCCCCTGCTCAAGGCCAAGAAGGCCCTGAACGCCATGGCGGGCGGCCAGGTGCTGCGGGTGCTGGCCACGGATCCGGGCTCGGAGCGGGACTTCGAGGTGTTCGCGCGGCAGAGCGGGCACCCGCTGCTCGCGTCCCGGCGGGACGGCGATCGCTTCGTCTACCTGCTCGAGAAACGTGAGACCCCATGAAGCCCGTAGAGTTCGTCCGGGGCTGGATCAACCGCTACTTCGCCCACGAGGAGGCGCTGCTCCTCGTCGTGCTCATCACGGCGGGGCTGCTCCTCGTCATGTGGCTCGGCGGGACGCTGGCGCCGGTGCTCACGGCGCTGATCCTGGCCTTCATCCTCCAGGGGGCGGTGGCGCGCATGCGCCAGTGGGGGATCCCGGAGCGCCTCGCCGTCTATCTCGCCTACCTGATGTTCGTGGCGATCGTGGCGGTGACCCTGTTCGTGGCCTTCCCGCTCATCTGGCGCCAGCTCGCGGCCTTCATCGACGCCCTGCCGGCCATGATCGACGAGCTGCGCACGCTCGCCCAGGCGTTGCCGGAGCGCTACCCGACGCTCATCACCCAGGAGCAGATCGACCAGTGGGTGGCGAACACGCGCAGCGAGCTCGTGGCCATGGGGCAGCGGCTCCTGACCTTCACGGTCACGCAGATCGGCTCCGTCGTCGGCATCATCATCTATCTCGTGCTCGTGCCGATCCTGGTGTTCTTCTTCCTGAACGACCGCGCCCAGCTCATGCGCTGGTTCCAGCATCTCCTGCCGGCGGAACGGCCGCTCCTCGAGCGGGTGGGCGGCGAGATGAACCTGCAGATCGCCAACTACGTGCGCGGCAAGGCGCTGGAGATCTTCCTCGTGGGGGGCGTGACCTACGCGGTCTTCGGCTTCCTCGGCGTGGACTACACGGCGCTGCTCGCGCTCCTCGTCGGTCTGTCCGTGATCGTGCCCTTCGTCGGCGCCGCCGTGGTGACGATCCCCGTGGCCCTCGTGGGCTTCGTGCAGTTCGGCTGGAGCTGGGACTTCGGCTGGGTGATGCTCGCCTACGGCGTGATCCAGGCCCTCGACGGCAACGTGCTCGTGCCGATCCTCTTCTCGGAGGCCGTGGACCTGCATCCCGTGGCGATCATCGTCGCCGTGCTCGCCTTCGGGGGCATCTGGGGCTTCTGGGGCGTGTTCTTCGCCATCCCCCTGGCGAGCCTCATCAAGGCCGTGCTCACGGCCTGGCCCGACACGGTCCCGGCGGCCCAGCCGCCACCCGGCGAGCGCATCCTCGTGCATCCGGAGCGGGACGGCGGAGCGGATGCCCGCCGCGAGGAGGCCCTCGAGGAGGCGAGCCACGGCTGAGGGTCGCGGGCCCCCGCGTTTCCTTGTGGTGACCGGGGGGCGTCAGTATCCTTGCCGCCTTTCCCGACCACCCACCTCGCGCGGGCCCCGAATCCCATGCTCCAGGGCAGCATCGTCGCGCTGGTCACGCCGATGGACGCCGCGGGCCGTCTCGACTGGGGCGTTCTCGCGGAGCTCGTCGAGTGGCACGTCGAGGCCGGCACCCACGGCATCGTGCCCGTGGGCACCACCGGCGAGTCCCCCACCCTCGACACGCCGGACCACGTCCGCGTCATCGAGGAGGTGATCCGCCTCGTGGACCGGCGCGTCCCCGTGATCGCCGGGACCGGGAGCAACGCCACCGAGGAGGCGCTGCACCTCACGGAGGCGGCGCGCGCCGCCGGCGCCGACTACTCGCTGCAGGTCGTGCCCTACTACAACCGGCCGACGCAGGAGGGGCTCTACCGCCACTTCGCCACCATCGCCGAGCGCGTGGACCTGCCGCATCTCCTCTACAACGTGCCCGGGCGGACCGCCTGCGACCTGCTGCCGGCCACCGTCGCCCGCCTCGCGCCGCTCGAGAACATCGTCGGGATCAAGGAGGCGAGCGGCGACGTGGAGCGGGTGCGGGAGATCCGGCGCCTGTGCGGCGAGCACTTCACGATCCTCTCCGGCGAGGACGGCAAGAACCTCGAGCTCATGAAGGCCGGAGCCGCGGGCGCCATCTCCGTGACCGCGAACGTCGATCCCGTGCGCATGGCGCGCTGCTGCGAGGCGTTCCTCGCCGGGGACGTCGCCACCGCGGAGGCGCTCGACCTCGAGCTGCAGCCGCTGCATCGCGTGCTGTTCCTCGAGGCGAACCCGATTCCCGTGAAGTGGGCCCTGCACGAGCTCGGGCGCATCGGCCCCGGCATCCGCCTGCCCCTCACGCCCCTGTCGGATCCCTACCGGGAGCCGCTGCGGGAGGTGCTCGTGCAGCTCGGCCTCCTGGCCGCCCGCTCCGGGGCGCCCGCGTGAGGCGAGCCCGCATCGCCCACCGATTCACGGCTGCGGCCGCGGAGCTACCGAAGAATCCTGCGTTGCGCTCGGATCGGGCGCTCGCCGTACTGTCCAGTACGCCTGCGCGCCCGATCGGTCGCGCGCCTTGTCTTTCCCGGCATCTCCACGCCCTCGCTCCGCGAATCGGTGAGCGATGCGGGCTGGCATTCCGGCGCGGGGCGCGCCTGCTCGCCGCCGTCCTCGTGCTCGCCGGCGTCGGCGGCTGCAGCCGCTTCATGAACGACGATGAGGGGCTGATCCGCAACCGCGACGACGACTACCGGGACGCGCGCACGGTGCCGCCGCCGGAGGTGCCCGCGGATCTCGACGGGAGCGGGATCCGGGACTCCATGTTCGTTCCCGAGGTCTCGGGCATGGACGCCTACCTCGCCCAGGAGGACTTCGAGCTGCCGCGCCCGGCGACCCTCTTCGCGCCGGAGGAGGAGCGGCAGGTGCGGATCCAGCGCTTCGGCGACGACGAGTGGGTGGTGGCGCCGGATCCGCCCTCCGTGGTCTGGCCCCGCGTGAAGCAGTTCCTCTCCGACAACGGCGTGGCGATCGTCCGGGAGACGCCGGAGACCGGTGTCCTCGAGACCGAGTGGATCACGATCGAGGCCCGCTCCTATCGGGACGTGGTGCGGGCCACGCTCGCCCAGGGCTCGCCGGAGCCGCTGCAGGGGCTCCGGCTGCGCGTCGAGCAGGCGGTGCGCCGGGGGGCGACGGAGGTGCACCTGGTGCAGGCGGGCGTGGAGCGACGGCCGGAGGACTTCGCCTGGCCGCCCCAGTCCACGCGTCCGGACGTCGCGACGTCGCTCCTGCGCGAGCTCGCCGGCTATCTGGCGGCGGACGTCGGCCAGGCCGGCTTCTCCCTCCGTGCGCAGGACATCGCGTCCGAGGCGAAGGCCGAGGTGCTCACGCCTCGCGACGCGCCGCCGTCCCTGCGCCTGCGGCTCCCCTTCCCGCGGGCCTGGGCGACGATCGGCACGGCGCTCACGAACGCCGCCATCGAGGTGGACGGTGCCGACCGGGAGACGCGCCGGTTCCTCGTGCACTTCGACCCCGCGCTCTTCGCCGGCGAGGAGACGGGCTTCTTCGGCCGGCTCCTCGGCCGGGGCCCCGGCGACGCGGCCGTCTACCTGCTCTCGCTCAGCGAGGCCGAGGACGGCTACGATCTGCGCGTGCTCGATCCCGAGACGGGCACGCCGGCGGACCGGGAGCTCGGCGAACAGCTCCTCTCGGTGCTCCGCGAGTACGCCTCCTGATCGCCTGATCCGCTCGCCGGGGAGGACGCCGCACGATGCAGTTCGCTTCGCTCGGGAGTGGCAGCCGCGGCAACGGTACCCTCCTGCGCGCCGGCGACGTCTGCATCCTGATCGACTGCGGCTTCACGACCCGCCAGCTGGAACGCCGCCTCGCCGCGGCGGGGCTCGGCCTCGACGACCTCACGGCCGTGCTGGTCACGCACGAGCATTCGGACCACGCGAACGGGGTGGGGCCCCTGGCCCGCCGCACGGGCGTGGCCGTGCACGCGACGCTCGGGACCTGGCGGGGCATGGGGGCCGTCCCCGGGCCCGGGGACGCGGTGATCGCGGCGGACCAGCCGTTCCGCCTGGGGCCCGTCGAGGTCGCGCCGATCACCGTGCCGCACGACGCCCGGGAGCCGGTGCAGTTCCGCTTCCGCCACGGAGGCCGCAGCGTGGGCGTGCTCACGGACCTCGGCCATCCCACGGCGCACGTCGCCGAGCAGTTCCGCGGCTGCGACGCCCTGCTCCTCGAGTTCAACCACGACCCGGAACTGCTGCGCTGCGGCCGCTACCCCGAGCCCCTCAAGCGCCGCGTCGGGGGCCGCTTCGGTCATCTCGCCAACGGCCAGTCCGCGGAGCTTCTCGCGGCCCTCGAGCCGGAGCGGCTCCAGGTGCTCGTCGCCGGCCATCTCTCCGAGCAGAACAACACGCCCGAGCACGCCCGCACGGCCCTCGAGGCGGCCCTCGAGGGGCTGAACGCCCATCGTCACCTCGCCACCCAGGACGCCTTCAGCGGCTGGTTCGCCGTGGAGTGAGCGCGGGCGCTCAGTCGTCCCGGCGGATCGGCTGGAGCGTCGCCAGGCAGATCGCGACGAGGGTCTCCTCGCCGTCGGGCCGTTCCGCGAGGATGCGGGCCTCCGCGACGGCGGTCGTGCGGCCCTCGCGGACGAGCGCGGCCTCCGCGCGCAGGGCGGTGGCCGGGCTGCCCCGCAGGAAGTTGACCTTGTACTCGATGGTCACGCTCGGCGGCCGCAGCGCTAGATTGCAGGCGATGTCCGCGAGCGCGCCGATGACCCCGCCGTGCGGATGGCCGAGGTCCTGCGTGAGGGCCTCGGTCACGGGCATGCGCAGGACCGCCCGTCCGTCCCCCGCCTCCACGACGCGGACGTCGAGCGTGCCCACGAAGGGCGTGGCCGCGTGGATGCGCCGGGTCAGCTCCTCGGGGGAGATGGGCATGGGGCGGGATTCCCGTCAGGCGGTCGAGGCGCCGGTGGTGGTGGCGCCGAGCACCGTCTCGCCGGCCTCCGAGAGGTCGTCGATGCGGAACTCGAACTCCCGGTCGTGGAAGCGGAGCCGGTCGCCGTGCTTGAGCCGGCGCTCGCCGGTCACGCGCTCTCCGTTCACGAAGGTGCCGTTGACGGAGTTCTGGTCCACCACCCAGAAGGCGTAGTCGCGGTACTCCAGCGTCGCGTGCCGGCGCCCGATCTGCTTGCGCGGAATGCACAGGTAGGCGGTGCCCGGTTCCTCGGGCGGATCCGCGAGGCGCGTCACGACCGTCCGCCGCGTGCGCAGGGGCTGCACGGCCGCGTCCGTGGCCCCGGACAGATCGAGCAGGTGGCATTCCGGCACGTAGTCCGGGGCGAGGGTCTCCGTGGCCGGCGCGATGCGGGGCGGGCGCCGCCGCAGGAGCCCGAAGGTGACCACCGCGAGGAGCGTGGCCCCGCCTGCGAGGAGCAGCAGCGCGGCGATCCCGCGCCAGGGAGCGCGTGCGGGAGTCGCGGCCGCTTCGCTCGTACCCGGCGCGGCCCCGGAAGACGGCTCGGGCGCCGCGGCGGGGGTCCCGGCCCCGGAAGGAGGGCGCGCCGGCGCGCGGGACGCGTCGGCGATGCTCGCGGCGTTCGTCGCGGGGCGGTTCGGCGCCGGCGTGGAGACCGTCACGCGGGGCACGAAGGCCGCCTGGCGCCGCGCGAGGAGGGCCTCGCCGATGCGCCCGAGCGCCTCCGTGGCGGCGGCCGTGTCCAGGGCCCGGAAGTAGTCGCCGCCGGTGGCCGTCGTCAGCTGGCTGAGGATGCGGAAGTCCGCGGCCTCCGTCAGCGCCACGGCGTACACGGCCACGGCCTGGGCCTCGAGGGCGGCGCGCAGGTCCCCGAGGAGCCAGTCCTCGGCGCGCAGGGACGCGTCGGGAGCGCCGAGGTCGACGACGCCGTCCGTGATCAGGACCAGCGCGTCCGGTCCGCGGCCCGGGGCGTCCGGCTGGCGCAGCTCGTAGAGCGCGCGCTCCACGGCGCGGGCGGGATCCGTCCGCGCCCCGTCGTAGGCGAGCGCCGCCAGCGCCTCGGAGGGCCAGCGCCCGGCCTCCGTGAGGGGGCGGAGCAGGCGGGTCTCGCCGTCGAAGGCCACCACGGCCACGTGGCTGTCCGCGGGCAGTCGCTCCACGAAGCCGTCCAGGAGGGCCGGAATGCGTCCCTCCGGATCGGTCCCGCGCATGCTTCCGGAGGTGTCCACGAGCAGCAGCACCCGTTCCGCGAAGGCGGCCGGTGCCGGGACCGTCACCAGCGAGAGCAGCGCGGCGACGCGGAGGAGGCGGAGGATCCTCTGGGACATGGGCTCGGGCGGCAGGATGGGTCGGTGCACCACGAGGTGCGGGATCCACCGGAGTATGGCACGCGCTCCGCGGACGGGCCGCCCGGCCGCGGAGCCGCGCCTCGTTTCCCCCGGCCCGGGCGAGCCGGTATGATCCGCCGCCTCGGAGAGGTGCCGGAGTGGTCGAACGGGCCTGACTCGAAATCAGGTGTACGCGCGAGCGTACCGTGGGTTCGAATCCCACCCTCTCCGCCAG
>JAZBPF010000012.1:0-2965 GCA_036351515.1 Pseudomonadales bacterium
GAGCGCCCGCAGCCAGATGTGCTGGTTCATGGCGTCGTCGAAGGCCCGGAACTGCTGATAGGCGCGCGCGACCTGCTCGTCCATGGTCTCGTAGCGCGGGGGCAGGAGGCCGAGCAGGTTGAAGTCCTCCCGCTCCCGCTGCGTGAAGGCCGTGGACTTGTTGAGCAGCGGCGTCTCGAGAAGCTTGGGTCCGGCATAGTGGATGTACAGTGGCCGCATGCACGCGCTCCCGCAGTCGTGGACGCCTCGTGAACGTTCCTCGCGAGTATCCAGGGAGCACTGGATGACATCCAATGCCGCGACGAGGCGCGGACCAGGGACGCGGGGCGCTCACCGACTCCCCGCCCGCGAGCGCTACGGGGCAGCGGGTGCTTCGGCACGCGCTCCTGGAGGATTGGCTCGTGGTTCCGGGAGCACGAGTGCTGGATGTCCACCCGGCCGTCCGGGCGGGCTGGCGGTGCGCCGAAAGGCGGTGTCCGCGTGTTCCCGAATTCCCGCTGCGCCCGGAGCTTGCATCGCGGCCGGCGAGCGGGGGCCCAAGTACGGACCGGATCGACTTCGATCGGCCGCGCGCGGACTCCGCCCGGCTCACGCCGTGTAGCGGGGGTCGTAGGGGCCGGCGTTCCGCTCCAGCCACGCGAAGGCCCGCTGGAGTTCGATCGCGTCTGCGTCATAGCAATCCGCGAGGAGGCAGATGCGATCGTCGCGGAAGAAGAAGCTCGATCGAACGGGGAATTGCAGGGGCTCCTGCCCGCTCCTGACGTAGCGAGACCAGACGTCACTCACGATCAGATTGGGCGGAAACTCCCTGGACGCGACGGCTTCGTAGTGCCTCGTGTCGAAGTGGGCGTCGAAGTTGTCCACGGATCGACGAAGACCCGCGAGCACGCTCGTCCTCCCGGACAGTTCGCAGGCGAACGGGACGCCGGAGACGAGGTAGCGAACGTCCTCGGTCAGGAATTCCTCGAGGCGACTCCAGTCGCTCGAAACGACGACTTCGTCGAAGGTCTCGACGAATCCGGACCAGATCTTCTGGATATCCATGGCGCGTTCTCCATCATGCGAGCGGGACGCAGTGGATCCTCCGGTCGAGGAGGTGGTGCGTGAATTCCCCTGAGGGTATGGATTTCGCTGCGAGGGAAGGTCTCGGAGATCTGCTGAGGCGTCGCCGGAGCCTCCGTGGCCTCACGCAGCAGCAGCTTGCCGATCTCTGCGGGACGAGCCAGAAGCGCATCTCCCTCATCGAGAACGGCCACGTCGCGCCGCGGCTGCCGATGCTCCGCAGGCTGGCCGCGGCACTGGACCTGTCGGAGCTGGATCGTTCCCGGATGCTGCAAGGCGGGGGAAGCGGACAACGGAGTCGAGAGGCGTTGGGCCGGCTGGCCGCTTCCGTGTCCGCACTTCCTTGTGTAGTACTCGACGAGGAGGACCGCATCCTCGCAATGAACCAGGGTTTCGAGACGGCGCTTCGGGTGCTCGTGGGACGCAGCAGGGTCGCGGGTACGCGTGGCGAGTTCACGGGCCAGAGCCTCGAACGTCTGTCCCTTTCGCCGGAGGGGCTCCTGCCCGCCCTGGCGGACCCCGGTCAGGTGGCCCGGCACTATGCGACCCGTCGAGAGCGCCGCTCGACCGGAGGCCCTGCCTTGCAGCCCGCGAACGGTTTCCGCGACGCGGGCAACGGGATGGATCGGTGGCTCGCGGGCATGGTCGGCCCCCACCGGGAGTCCTTCCTCCTCGATGGGGAGCGCATCGATGTCGAGGTCAGCGTCATGCCGTTGGCGAGCCCGTCGGACGGGGGAATCCGCTGCGAGATCTATCACGCGGCCTCCGTCGAGGCCGACCGGCTCTTCGAGCGGCTGGGCTTGCTTCAGGCGAGTGAAGCGACCGACCTCCACCGATAGCGCAATTACGATGCGAGGTCCGCGGATCGGCGGCGGTCTCGTTTCCGCCGGCGAGAACGGGCCGACGCGCAACGTGCGCCGCGAAGCGGTGGCCAGCAGATGAGCCCGGGAGCCGGGAGGAGCGGCCTCGGGGGGCCCTTTCCCTGATGCTCTACGTCGTCCTGATTCCCGGCTGGGTGTGGGTCGCGGGCCTGGCGGGTACCTGGGCGACTGCGGCCCATGTCGCGCTCGTGCGGGCGGGCATCCGGAACCGACTTCTCCTCGCCCTGCTGGGGGTGATGGTCGTGCAGGCGGTCGCTGCAGCGTCGACTGCGCTGGTCACGAGTCACGATCCGCTCGCCGGCTTCGCCTGCCTCATGGGCTACCTCGGCATGTGGGTGGCCCTGGGCGTGACGCTCCTGGAGGCGATCGCCGTGGTGTTCCTCGTCAGGATCTGGCCCCGGGTGTCCCCTGGCCGCGCAGGCAGCCTGACGGTCTGGACGACGATGTGGCTGTTGTTCAACGGGATCGCGTGGCTCGCACACCTGCGTTCCGCGGCGCTGTGCACCGTATGAGCGACTGCGGAGTCGACAGACCCTTGCGAGGGCGCGGTCGCCGCCCGGAGTCCGGGCCGCCGCCCGATGTCGCCGGGGGTGGACGATCCGCAGGAGGCCGCGAGGGTCGCGCCGGGCGGCGTTTCGGCGGCGCGGACCGCCCGTAGGGCCCTTCTTCGACCCGGTACGGTCCGCGCCTTGTCCCGGCCGCCCGGACCCGTCAATCGACCTCGTAGAGGAACTCCTCCTGCACGATCCGTCCGTCCCGCACCGTGTACAGGGCGACCTCCCTCATGCGCATCCGCTCGCCGCCCTGCGGGGTCACGTCGAGCTCGAAGCGCACGGCGAACTGGTCCGGTCGATGGCCGATGAACGGACCCTCGGCGTGCAGCGCGTGCACCTCGTGGTGCGCGCTCCACCAGGCGTTCTTCTCCCGCACGGCGTCCAGGCCCTCGAGGCGGGCGGGCATGGTCTCGTCGCCCTGCGCCTCGATGCTGACGATGGCCGGGTCGTAGTAGCGGTCGATTACCC
>JAZBPF010000013.1:0-5219 GCA_036351515.1 Pseudomonadales bacterium
ACCGTGCGCCTCGCCTTCATCGGCCACCTCACCAAGTTCGAGTCGCTCGCGCCCGAGCGCTACGAGACCTACTGAGAGTCTGTGAAAGAATCGTTCGCCTGCTACGCGCCCCGATCAACGCCGCCCGCGGAAGCGGCTGCGACTGCGTTGTCCGTGGCGAAATCAGCGGTCACTTGCACCCGCAAGCTCCCTCGATTTCGCCACGGACGCCTTGTCCGCTGGTCCGCATGCGGCGCTGGTCGGACCGCTCGCGACGGCGTCCGAAATCTTCACAGACTCTGAGCTCCCTTCGGTGCACCGCCTCGCCCGCGCGACCGTGGACCTCGGCACCCTGCGTGCCAACCTCGCGCGGCTCCGTGCCGCCGCGGGCGCCCGCGCGGTCTGGCCCGTGATCAAGGGCGACGGTTACGGGCACGGCATGCTCGCCGTCGCCCGGGCGCTCCCCGACGCCGCGGGCTTCTGCGTGGCGGATCTGGAGGAGGGGCTCGCGCTCCGGGAGGCCGGCGTGGACCGGCCCGTGCTCGTGCTCCAGGGCGCCCACGACGGCCCGGGGCTCGCCGCCGCGGCGCGCGCGCGACTCACGCTCGGCGTGCACGCCCCGGAGCAGGTCGAACGGATCGTCGCGGACGGCGGCGCGCTCCCGCCCCGCAGCCTCGCGCTGTGGCTGAAGGTCGACACGGGCATGCACCGTCTCGGCCTCGACCCGGAGACCGTCGCCGACGCCCGCGCGCGACTTTCGGCCCTGCCTGCGGTGCGCGAGCTCGGAGTGATGACGCACTTCGCCTGCGCCGACGAGCCCGACCATGCGCTGAACACGCGCCAGCGCAGCCGCTTCGCGGAGCTCTCGGCCGGCCTGTCGCCGCGCAGCGCCTGCAACTCCGCCGCGCTCCTCTCCGGCGCGCCGGTGGCCGACAGCGTCGTGCGCCCGGGCATCGCCCTCTACGGGGCCTCGCCCCTTCTCGAGCATGACGCGGCGTCGCTCGGCCTCCTGCCGGTGATGACCCTCGCCTCCCGCTTCATCGCCGAGCGCACGATCGAGGCCGGGGAGAGCGTCGGCTACGGGGCCGCCTGGGTGGCGCGGCGGCGCACGCGCGTCGGCTACGTCGCGGTCGGCTACGGCGACGGCTATCCGCGCCACGCGCCGCCGGGCACCCCCGTGCGCACGCTCGCGGGCGAGGTGCCGCTCATCGGCCGTGTGTCCATGGATTCCATCGCCGTCGACCTGACGGAGGCCCCGGCCGTGCGCGTCGGCGATCCGGCCACGCTCTGGGGCGAGGGGTTGCCCGTCGACCGCGTCGCGCGCGCCGCCGGGACCATCGCCTACGAGCTCCTCACGCGCCTCACGCCCCGGGTCCCGCGCGTCTACCGGGAGGGCGCCTGATGGCCCGCCGCCGCAGCGCGCCCGTGTGGGTCTGCCGCGACTGCGGTGGCGAGCACGCGAAGTGGCAGGGCCAGTGCGCCGCCTGCGGCGCGTGGAACACGCTCGAGCAGGTGGCGGCGGCGGACGTGGTCGCCGCGGGGCGGAGCGCCACCTGGACCGGGGCCAGCTCCACGGTCACCCGTCTCGCCGAGGTGGACCTCGTGGACGCGCCGCGCATCGGCACGGGCCTCGGCGAGCTCGACCGGGTCCTCGGCGGCGGCATGGTCCCGGGCTCCGTGCTCCTCATCGGCGGCAATCCCGGCGCGGGCAAGTCCACGCTCCTGCTCCAGGTCTGCTGCACCCTCGCCGAGCGCACGGGCGTCCTCTACGTCACCGGCGAGGAGTCCCTGCAGCAGATCGCGCTCCGGGCCCGGCGGCTCGACCTGCCGCGGGAGAAGCTCGCCCTCGCCGCGGAGACCCGCGTCGAGGCGATCGTCGCCCACGCGCAGCGGGAGAAGCCGCAGCTGCTCGTGGTGGACTCGATCCAGACGCTGCAGACCGAGGCCGTGGACGGGGCGCCCGGCGGCGTGACCCAGGTGCGCGAGGCCACGGGGCGCCTCGTGCGCTTCGCCAAGGAGACGGGGACCGTGGTCATCCTCGTCGGGCACGTGAACAAGGAGGGCGGCCTCGCGGGCCCGAAGGTCCTCGAGCACATGATCGACTGCTTCATGATGCTCGAGGACGCCTCCGACTCGCGCTTCCGGACCCTGCGCGGCCACAAGAACCGCTTCGGCGCCGTGAACGAGCTCGGCGTCTTCGCCATGACCGACCGCGGCCTCCGCGAGGTGGCCAACCCCTCGGCGATCTTCCTCTCGCGCGGGGAGGAACCGGCGCCGGGCAGCCTCGTGGTGGTGGTCTGGGAGGGCACCCGGCCGCTGCTGGTCGAGGTGCAGGCGCTCGTGGACGCCGGCATGGGGGCCCATCCCCGGCGGGTCACGGTGGGCGTCGAGGCGAACCGCCTCGCGCTGCTCCTCGCCGTGCTCCACCGGCACGCCGGCCTCCAGCTCGGCGACCAGGACGTGTTCCTGAACGTCGTCGGCGGCGTGCGCGTCGCCGAGACCGCCTCGGACCTCGCCGTGCTCCTGGCCACGGTCTCGAGCTTCCGCGACCGGGCCCTCCCCCGGGAGCTCATCGCCTTCGGGGAGATCGGCCTCTCCGGCGAGGTGCGGCCCGTGCCGAGCGGCCAGGAGCGCCTGCGCGAGGCCGTGAAGCACGGCTTCCGCCGCGCCGTGTGCCCGCGGGCGAACGTGCCGCGGGAACCGATCGAGGGGCTCGAGGTGGTGGGCGTGCGCACGGTGCAGGAAGCGCTCGAGGCCGCGGGCTTCTGAATCGTGGCGCAGGGAGGCTCCATCGCCCGCTTCACGCTCTGGTACTTCGCGCTCGTCTTCGGCGCCGGGTTCGCCCTCGGCGTGCTCCGCACGCTGCTGCTGGAACCACGGGTCGGCGCGCAGACCGCCGAGCTCCTCGAGCTGCCCCTCATGGTGCTCGTCAGCGCCTGGGCCGCGGCGTTCTGCCTGCGGCGCCTCGGCGCCGGCCTCGGGCGCAGCGCGGCGGCGGGCGCGGGCGTCGCCGCCGTGATCCTGCTCCTCGGCTTCGAACTCGTGGTGGTGCTCCTGCTCCGCGGCGAACCGCTCGGAGGCTGGCTCGCGACGCGCGCGAGCCCCGCCGGCGTCGCCTGGGGTGTGGCCGTCCTCCTCTTCGGCGCCTGGCCCTGGCTCCTGCATCCCCGCGTCGCCGCCGGCCGCGGCCTTTCCTCGCCGCGGCGCGCCGACTAGGCTCGCAGGGTCTCCCCCGCGGAAACGCTCCATGCGCCGCCGCCTCGTGCGTCTCCTGCTGCTGCTCGCCCTCGCACCTTCCGCTCAGGCCACCGTGGGCCCCGGCGTCTCCTTCGACGCCGTGACCGCGCTGGTCGCGGCCGCGCCGGTGCGCACCGAGCGCTACGGCGCCGATCCGCTGCAGTCCGGGGAACTCTGGCTCCCCGCGGGCGCGGAACCGGCGCCCGTGGTCGTCCTCGTCCACGGGGGCTGCTGGCTGAACGCCTACGGCGCCGACCACGCGCGTCCGCTCGCCGCGGCACTCGCCGGGGAGGGCTTCGCGGTCTGGTCCGTCGAGTACCGCCGCGTCGGCGATCCCGGGGGCGGCTGGCCCGGGACGGGGCACGACGTGCTCGCCGGTATCGCGCAGCTCGCGCGCCTCGCGGAGACGGCGCCGCTCGATCTGGGGCGCGTCGCCCTCGTCGGCCACTCCGCCGGCGGCCATCTCGCGCTCTGGGCCGGCGGCGCGCTTCCGGACGAGGCCCCCGTGCAGCCGGCGGCGATCGTGGGCCTCGCGGCCATCACCGATCCCGTGGCCTACGCGCGCGGGAGCAACTCCTGCGAGACGGCCACGCCGCGCTTCCTCGGCGGGCTGCCCGAGGCCGTGCCCGATGCCTACCGGGACGCCACGCCCCGCCCCGGTCACCGGCCCACGGTGCTGCTCCACGGCGGTGCCGACACCATCGTGGCGCCCGTGCAGGCCCGCACCTTCGCGGCGGCCGCGGCCCGCGCCGGGGCGACCGTGGAGGTACTCGAGCTGCCGGGCTTCGGTCACTTCGACCTGATCCATCCGGGCACGGACGCCTTCCCCGTCCTGACGGGCACGCTGCGACGTCTCCTCGCGCCGGTCTCCGCGGAATGAGCGCCGACCGGAGCCACTACGCGGCCCTCGACGCCGCCGATCCGCTCGCGCCCCTGCGGGACGCCTTCTCCCTGCGCGAGGGGCTGATCTACCTCGACGGCAACTCCCTCGGGCCGCCCTGCCGGCCCGCCACGGAGGCCCTGCGCGCCACCGTGGAGGAGGAGTGGGGCGCGGAGCTCATCGGCGCCTGGAACAGCCGCGACTGGATCGGCCTGCCCCGGCGCGTCGGCGACCGCATCGGCCGCCTGCTCGGGGCGGCGCCGGGCCAGACGCTGGTCTGCGACTCGACCTCCGTGAACCTCTTCAAGACCCTCGCCGCGGCCCTGGCGCTCCGGCCGGGCCGCGGGACGATCCTGTCCACCGCGGACAACTTCCCGACGGACCTCTATCTCGCCCAGGGACTCTCCGCCTGGCTCGGGGAAGGGCGCTGCCGCCTGCGCGTCGTCGAGCCGGAGGCCATGGTCGGCGCCGTGGACGAGGACACCGCCGTGGTGCTGCTCTCCCACGTGGATTTCCGCACCGGCGCGCTCCTCGACCTGCCCGGCCTCACCGCGGCCGTGCAGGCCCGCGGCGCGCTCGTGCTCTGGGACCTCGCGCACAGCGCCGGGGTCGTGCCCCTCGCCCTCGACGACGCGGGCGTCGACCTCGCCGTGGGCTGCGGCTACAAGTATCTGAACGGCGGTCCCGGGGCCCCGGCGTTCCTCTACGTGGCCGAGCGGCACCAGGCCGCGGCCCGCCAGCCGCTCATCGGCTGGATGGGGCACGCGCGGCCCTTCGCCTTCGAGCCGGTCTGGGCGCCGGCGCCGGGGGTGGACGCGTTCCGGACCGGGACCCCGGTGGTGCTCGCGCAGCGCGCCCTCGAGGGCGCGCTCTCGCTCCTCGACGGCGTCGACCTCACCGTCGTGCGTGCGAAGGCCCTGGCCCTCACGGAGGCCTTCGTCACCGAGGTCGAGGCGTCCCCGGTCCTCGCGGAGTTCCGGCTCGTCTCGCCCCGGGATCCGGCCGCGCGCGGGGCGCAGCTGGCCTTCGCCCATCCGGAGGCCTACGCCCTCGTGCAGGCGCTCATCGAGCAGGACGTGGTCGGCGACTTCCGCGAGCCGGACCTGCTCCGCTTCGGCTTCGC
>JAZBPF010000014.1:0-5196 GCA_036351515.1 Pseudomonadales bacterium
CGTGGAGGGCGCGAAGCGCAACGGCCGGCACGTGAGCATCTGCGGCCAGGCGCCCTCGGACTGGCCCGAGGTGGCCGAGTTCCTCGTGCGTCGGGGCATCGACGCCATCAGCCTGAACCCGGACAGCCTGCTGCCGACGACGGTGCGCGTCCTCGAGCTCGAGCGCGATCTCGGGGCGCGATGAACCGCTTCGAGACGGCGCGGCTCCGCTTCCGGAGCTTCCAGGAGAAGGACCTCGACGCCCTCGCGGCGATGCAGGCGGAGCCGGAGACGGTGCGTCACGTGGGAGACGGACGGCCCCTGGACCGGGAGACCGTGGCGCGCTGGATCGCCGTGTCCCGCGACAACGTCTCCCGTCACGGCTACGGCACCGGGGCCGTGATCGCGCGCGACGGAGGCGTCCTCGTCGGCTGGGCCGGGATCGCCCGGCCCGGGGACGGGTCCGAGGAACTCGTCTACGGCCTCGGCCGCGCCTGGCAGGGCCGGGGCCTGGGCCGCGAGCTGCTCCGGGGGCTCGTGCGCTGGGCGCGGGACGAGCTGCGCCTGCCCGCGCTGCGGGCGACCGTGCACGCGGACAACGGCCGGTCCCGGGCGCTCCTCGAGGCGGAAGGGTTCGTGCTCGTGGACGCCGCCCGGGGCGGGGATCCGCTCGACCTGCTCTACGTCCTTCAGACCCCGTCGCGGGGAATCGAGTAGCGGAAGGTCCGGCAGAACACCCGTTCGCCGTCCTCGAAGGCGTCGAGGTCCGCGTTCAGGTGGAAGTGCGTGCGGTCGGAGGCGAGGTGCGTGCGCGTGACCGTACGCACGTTCCAGCCCTCCCGCTCGAAGGCGCGTTCCCAGCGGGTCTCCCCCTCCACGGAGTCGTGGTCGTTGGCGCGCGAGCGGTACCACTCCCGGGCCCGGCTCGTGACCACCGTGCCCGTGTCCTCGAGCCGGTAGCGGCCGGAGTCGTTCACCACCTCGAGGGTCGAGCGGTCCTCGGCGAGCTCGCGGATCACGCGCCAGTCGTGGTGCGCCTCCTCGAGTTGCGTGACGGCCGGTGCCGGCGTGCCCTCCGGCGGGTCGAAGGGGCGCAGGGCCGCGTCCTCCTCCCGGGGCGGACGGACGGGGACGTGGAGGCGGCTGCCGGCGGTGCGGATGCGCAGGCGCGCGGGCTCCGGCGAGGGCCAGGCGAGCGGCCAGTAGCTCGTGGAGACGGACACGCGCAGCCGGTGTCCCGCCGGGAAGTGCTGCGCGACCTCGTTGAGGCGCACGCGCACCCGGTGGAAGCGCCCCGGCTCCAGGGGCTCGGGTTCGGCGCTGCTCTCGCGATGGGAGAGGTTCAGCAGGCCGTAGCTCACGCGCGTCGCGGCGTCGTCCGTGCCCACGTCCGAGAGGCGCACGGCGATCATGGCCTGGGGCCGGTCCGCTGCCAGCTCGAGCTCGAGCTCCGGCGCGCCGAGGATCTCGAGAGGCTGTTCGAGGCGCGGACCGTCGAAGACGAGGGCGCCGCCGTCCTCCTGGCGCTGGTCGTGGGCGAGATCCGGCCCCGCGGCGTAGGAGCACCACTTGCCGGCGAAGAGGCCCACCACGAGGGGGGAGGTGATCTCCGCGATTCCGTCCTCTGCCTCGACGCCGGGCGGCAGGAGCCGGCCCTCGCTGCCGAGGCCCCAGGGCTCGACGTGCACGTGCGGGGAGGGCCAGGCGGCTTCCGCGACCCAGCGCCCGGGCCGCTCCGGATAGCTCGCGGTGGGGGGCACGCTGTCCTGCATCCACACGCGGAGGGCCGGTTCCCGATCGATGCCGTTGTCCGCGTCCTTCAGCCAGCGATCCCACCAGCGCAGGCACTCCTGCAGGAAACCGATGGCGGGGCCCGGCGTGCCGAGGTGCGGATAGGTGTGGCTCCAGGGGCCCACGAGCCCGTGACAGGGCGTCTCCAGGCCCCGGAGGAGCCGGAACACGGCGTTCGAGTACCCGTCCGCCCAGCCGCTCACGGCGAGCACCGGCGCGCGGATCGCGGCGAAGTCCTCGCAGACGGAGCCGTGACGCCAGTAGCCGTCGCGGCGCTGGTGCCTCAGCCAGCCCTCGAGCCAGGGCGTGCAGTGCTCGAGCCGTTCGAGCCACAGGGAGCGCCAGCGTTCGCCGACGACGGCGGGATCGGGCGGCAGGCTGTTGAAGGCGAACATGGTCGACGCCCAGGAGAGGTTGTCCCCGAGCAGGCAGCCGCCCATGTGGTGCACGTCGTCGGCGTAGCGGTCGTCGGTCGAGGCGACGGACACGACGGCGCGCAGCTCCGGCGGCTGCAGCGCGGCGAGCTGCAGGCCGTTGAAGCCGCCCCAGGAGATTCCGTACATGCCGATGCGCCCGTCGCACCAGGGCTGCGCGGCGAGCCAGCGCAGCACCTCGAGGCCGTCGTCGAGCTCCTGCGGCAGGTACTCGTCGCGCAGGAGCCCGTCCGAGTCGCCGCTGCCGCGCAGGTCCACGCGCACGGCCGCGTAGCCGTGGCCGGCGAACCAGGGATGGGTGACGGCGTCGCGCTCGGCGGTGCCGTCGCGCAGGCGGTAGGGGATGTACTCGAGGATCGCCGGGACCGGCGTGTTCCAGGCGGACTGGGGCAGCCAGATCCGGGCCGCGAGTTCCGCGCCGTCCGCCATGGGAATGCGCACCCGGTCGAGGGTCTGCACCGTCTCCGGCAGGTTCGTGGCGGTGCGCATGGCCCCTCCCGAAAGCTGCGAGAGCGGTCACCGTACCTGCGCCGCCCCGGGGCTGGCCAACGGGGCGCCGACGGTTCGTTCAGGGGGCGTCGCAGCAGGCGGGCATGAGCTGGAATCCCTCTTCAGGGCGCGGCGGCGCGCCGCCAGGCGCCCAGAGCCACGGAGGCGGCCGTGAGTACGCCGTAGAGCACCATGCCGGCGGCGATGCAGCCGTAGACGAAGGGGAGGCCCTGGCCCCAGAGCGCGAGGCCGGCCCAGGCGCCGCCCACGGCGACGGCGAAGCGCAGGAACGTCGCCACCACGGGCCAGAGCACGGTGCCGGCGCCCTGGGAGGCGAAGTAGAGCGCGAGGCCCACGCCCTGGAACGCGAAGCAGGGGCCGGCGATGCGCAGGTAGGTGACGCCCGCCGCCCGGGTCGCGGCGTCGTCCGTGAACAGGTCCACCCAGAGCCCCGGCGCGACCGCGAGGAGCAGGCCCACGGCCCCGGTGAGCGCCGCGGCGGCGCCGGCCCCGAGCCAGCCGATGCGCTCCGCGCGGGCGAGCTGGCCGGCGCCCGCGTTCACGCCCACGAGGGCCGTGAGCGCCGTGCCGATGCCGAAGACCAGGGGCACCAGCAGAAACTCGAGGCGCGCGACGATTCCGTAGCCCGCCAGGGCCGCCACGCCGTAGCGCGCGACGAGACCGTTCAGCAGCACGATCGTGAGCACCGTGAACACGGGCGAGAGCGCCGCGAGGGCGCCGACGCGGAAGATCGCGGCGAACAGCGCCGCCTGCAGGCGACAGGCGCCGAGGTGCAGGCGCACCGGGCCGTCCGCTCGCAGCAGCGCCCCGAGGAGGATCGCGCTGCTGCCGACGGAGACCGTGACCACGGCGACGGCGGCCCCGGCGAGGCCGAGGGCCGGCAGGCCGAAGGCCCCCAGGATCAGACCGCCGGCGAGCGGCACCTGCACCGCCGCGCTCGCGATCATGAGGCCGGCGGGCAGCTTCATGTTCCCGGTGCCCCGGATCACGGCACCGAGCATGGCCATGGTCCAGACGGGCAGCAGTCCCGCGAAGAGCACGTCGCCGTAGCGCAGCGCCTCCGCGGCGATCGCGGGCGAGGCACCGGAGGCCGCGAGGATCCGGTCCCCGGCGCCGAGGTAGAGCGCGTAGAAGCCCGCGGCGGCGATCGCGGCGATCACCAGCGCGTGCCAGATCAGCGACTCCGCCTTGCCCCGTTCCCCGGCCCCGAGCGTGCGCGCCACGGCGCTCGCCACGGCCCCGCCGAGGGCGCCGTTCGCCAGCATCTGCATGAGCATGAGCGCCGGGAACATGAGTGCGATCGCCGCGAGGGGCACGGTCCCGAGGCGGGAGACGAACCACACCTCCGCCATGCTCACGCTCGCCTGCACGAGGAAGGCGAGGGCGTTGGGGCTCGCGAGGCGCCAGAGCAGCGCGCCCGGTGGCCCCTCGAGGAGGGCCCGGGTGCGGGCGTCGGGGCCCGCCTTCGCCGAGGTCGAAGGTGCATATGCACCCTGTTGCGCGGGGGCCGTGCCGGTGGTCATGGTCGGATTCCTTCGGCGAGGGCGGGGTCAGGGAAGGCGACGGCGCAGGTCGCCGAGTGCGCGCTCGAGCGAGCGCCACTCCTCGCGTCCCACGAGTTCGAGGAGCTGCTCCTGGGCCCTGCGCCAGTGCCGGCGCGCCTCGTGCAGCCGCTCGCGTCCCGGCTCCGTGAGCGCGACGAGGCGCACGCGCCCGTCGGCCGGATCCTTCGGACGCTCCACGAGCCCGTCGCGCTCGAGCGGCGCGAGATCGCGCGTGAGCGTCGTGCGGTCCATGTGGAGCTGCTCGGCGAGGGCGGTCATGGGCAGGGGGCCGCGGGCGTCCAGGCGCGCGAGGATCGGGAACTGGATGCGCGTCAGCCCCGTGGGCGCCAGCGCCTCGGCGTAGAGGCGGCCGACGCGGCGGGCAGTGGTCTGCAGGGCGTTCGCCACGCAGTGCCGCGGCTGGAGGAGCTCGTCGTCCGGGTGCGCTTTCATGAGGGGGCGATCGCCGGTCCGTGTATATGCACGGTATTCCCGCCGGGCAAGCCGGTCAAGGAGGCGCGGAGTCGACCGTGGCCTTGCCCGTCACCCAGGCCGCTACGGCCCGGGCCGCTTCTTCCACCTCCGGCGAGAGGGGACGCCCGAGGCGGAAGTCCCGTCCCTCGATGCCGAGGACGGTCAGCGCCCGCGGCAGGCGGCCGAGCGCGCGCGCGAGGGCCAGGGTCGTCGCCAGGCCGAGCGCGTGGCCGGAGGCCGGCTGCGGATCCGGCGACGGCAGGTCGTCGCCGTCCCAGCGGTGGAGCGTCCCGGGGGCCGCGGCGCCGGTGCACACGGCGTCCACGACCAGCGTCCGCACCGCCGGATCGAGCACGTGGAGCAGTTCGGTGGGGTCCGCGAGCAGGTGCAGCTCGAGCTCCGGCCCCTGCGCGCCGGCGAGCAGCTCGGCCACGCGGGCGCCGACGCCGTCGTCGCCGCGGAAG
>JAZBPF010000015.1:0-4808 GCA_036351515.1 Pseudomonadales bacterium
CATGCAGCCCGACCTGTGGCCCTTCGTCCCCGGCCGGAGCAGCGTCCGCGTCGTGCGGAGCGAGGGCAGCACGCTGTACACGGAAGACGGACGGGCGATCCTCGACGCCGCCGGCGGCGCCGTCGTCGTCAACGTCGGCCACGGTCGCCGCGACGTGGCCGAAGCACTCGCCGAGGAGGCCGAGCGCCTCGCCTACGTGGTCCCGCCCTGGTCCACGCCGAGCCGCGAGGCGCTGGTGGAACGGCTCCGCGCCGACTGGCTGCCGCCCGCGCTGACCCGCGCCTACTTCGCGAGCGGGGGCTCCGAGGCGAACGAGACGGCCATGAAGGTCGCCGTGCAGCACTTCGCGGCGCGCGGCGAACCGCGTCGCACCAAGATCGTCGGCCGCAGCCTCTCCTACCACGGCACCACGATCACCACGACGGCGGTCGGCGGGCACGCCTCCCGGCGCCTCGGCCTCGAGGGCCTGCTCGCCTCCTTCCCGCAGGCGCCGACGCCCTACCCCCTGCGTTCGCCCCTGGGCCGGCACCATCCGGACACGGGACGCTGGTGCGCGGAGGCCCTGGAGGAGGTGCTCGAGCGGGAGGGACCGGAGACCGTCGCCGCCTTCATCGCCGAACCGATCGTGGGCTCCTCCGGGGGCGCCCTCGTGCCGCCGGACGACTACTGGCCGGCCGTGCGCGCCCTCTGCGACCGCCACGGCATCCTGCTGATCCTCGACGAGGTCATGACCGGGTTCGGGCGTACCGGCGTTCCCTTCGCCGGCGCCCACTGGGGCGTGACGCCGGACCTGCTGGTGTCGGGCAAGGGGCTCTCCGGGGGCTACGCCCCCATCGGCGGGGTGTTCGCGACCGATGCCGTGCTCGCGCCGATCGCCGAGCGCGGCGCCGACGTCATGTTCCACACCTTCGGCGCCCACACGGCCGCCTGCGCCGCGGCCGAACGCGTGCTGCGGATCCTGCGCGACGAGCAGCTCGTCGAACGCGCCGCACGGATGGGCGAGCACCTGGCCACGCGTCTCGCCGACGCCTTCGCGGACCATCCCCACGTGGCCGAGACCCGAGGGCGGGGGCTGCTGCAGGCGGTGGAGGTGGTGAAGGATCGGGAGACGCTCGAGCCCTTCCCGGCGGAAGCGAAGCTGACGACGCGGATCGTCGAGGCGGGGATCGAGCGCGGCGTGTTCTTCTACCCGGGCGGCACCGGGGAGATCCGTGACGTGGTCTGCTTCGGCCCGCCATTCGTGGTCACGGAGACCGAACTCGACACCATGGTCGCCGTACTCCGGGAGGCGGTGGACGCGGCGATCGGGAGCCTGCGGTGAGCTTCGTCGGCGATCTCGGGCGCGGCCCGGGCTTCCTGGCCCTCGGCTGGCGCCTGCTCGCGACGCCGGGGGTCCGCCCGCTCCTCGTCTGGCCGCTGCTCGTGACCTTTCTCGTCTACGCGGGGACCGTCGCCGCCGTGCTCGTGCCGACCATGGACTGGCTCGAGAACGCCATGGCCGACCTGCCCCAGTGGTTCCACGACTGGTTCGGCTTCCTGGTGACGCTCCTCGAGGTGCTGCTGGGGCTGCTGCTCGTGCTGCTCGTGGGCTGGGTCGCCCTGCTCCTCGCGGGCATCCTCGCGAGCCCGTTCTACGGCCGCATCGCAGCGCTCGTGGAGGCGCGCCTGCGGGGTCGGGCGTCCACCGTCGAGCGCGGCCTCGCCGGCGAGGCCTGGGCCGCGATCCGCCGCGAGTTCCAGAAGCTCGCGTGGACCCTGCCGCGCATGCTCGCGATCCTGATCCTCGGGCTCCTGCCCGTGGTGAACACGATCGCGAGCCCGCTGGCCTTCCTGTTCGGCGCCTGGGTCATGACCGCCCAGTTCACGGACTTCACGCCGGAGAACCGCGGTCTGCCGTTCACCGCCACCCGCTCCGACCTGCGCGGCCGCCGGGGCCTCGGGCTGGGGTTCGGCATCCCCCTGGCCCTCGGCCTCGGCATCCCGCTCGTGAACCTGCTCGTGGCCCCGGCCGCCGTCGCCGGCGGCACCGCGCTCTGGCTGCGCATCCGCGGCGAGTGGGACGGCACCCGCGGCGTCTGAGCCGAGCCCTTCGGCAGCCCCTCCCCTCCCTGGACACCCATCTCCGCCCCCGGCGCCGTTCGCCCCCTACTCTTGGACACCCACCCGGGTTCCGCTCCTCGATCACTCCCCCGCTCCTGGACACCCACGCCGAACTACTTTCTGGAGCAAGGCGTTGCTGAAAGGAGCCATGTGGGTGTCCAGAAGCGGGCAACGCTCGGGGAGCACGCCGGACGCGCAGACGACTCGCAAAAGTTGCAGTCGCCAGCGATCCGGGCATGCTCGGATCTGCCACTGCCCAGGCAGGACCGCCCCATGGCCAGGCTCCCCCGTCGCACCTTCCTCGCTACGTCACTGGCTGCCGCCGCGAGTGCAGTACTGCCCGCCGCGGCGAGGACTCCGGGGAGATCCGCGACCGAACTCAGGCATCGTTCCGACGTGATCGTGGTTGGCGCCGGCGTCTTTGGCGCCTGGACGGCCCTCGAGCTTCAGGAGCGCGGCCTGCAGGTGACGCTGCTCGATGCGTACGGTCCAGGCAACGCCCGCCAGACTTCCAGCGATCAGACCCGGCAGATCCGGGCGGCATACGGCGAGGACGAGATCTACACCCGCTGGGCCTCGCATGCATTCGAGCTCTGGCAGGAACGCGAAGTCGCCTTCGGTCGCAGGCTTCTCTACCCGAATGGCGTTCTGTCGACCAACGACCCCAGAGAGAAGCTGCAGACCGAAACCGCCACCTTCGAGCGCCTGGGCATCCCGTTCGAGATCCTCGGCCCGGACGAGCTCCGATACCGGTGGCCCCAGGGGCGTTGGGACGACGTGCAGCACGCGCTGTACGAGCCGAAGGCCGGTACGGTCAAGGCCCGAGAGAGCATCGTGGCGGCCGCCGAGGCCTTCGAGCGCAGCGGCGGGAAGATCCGCATCGCGCATGCTCGGCCGGGAAAGGGCGCAGGTGGACGATTGAGCAGCCTCCTCCTGGCCGACGGCTCGGAACTCAGCGCGGATCGCTACGTCTTCGCCTGCGGACCCTGGTTTCCGGAAGTGCTGCCAGACGTGCTCGGGGGCTACATCCGCCGCCGGCGCTCCGAGGTCTTCTACGTCGGCTCACCGGCGGGAGACGACCGCTTCCACTGGCAGCGGTTCCCCAACATGTGGGAGCCGCGTACCGGCGCCTACGCCATGAGCGACATCGACTACGGCTACAAGGTGGTCCCCCGCCTCGGCATACCCATCGATCCGGATCAGGACGATCGGCTGCCCTCCCCCTTTCTCGTCCGGAGCGTCGAACGCTACCTGCGCATGCGCGCTCCGGCGCTCATCGGGCAGCCCGTGGTCGCCACTCGCGTATGCACCCTCGAGAACTCCGACAATCATCACTACATCATCGACACGCATCCGGAGTTCGCCAATGTCTGGATCGCCGGGGCGGGATCCGGACATGGCTTCAAGATGGGCCCCGTCTTGGGTGCCTACATCGCGGATCGCGTCATGGGCGTCGACGACGATCCAGAGACGCGGAAACTGTTCGCGCTGGCGACGCATCGGCCCGTCTAGAACCTTCCGCATCCTGGAGCTGGACCCAGGCGTTCGTGGACCCCCTCGCGGCTCGCCGCTCCTTGTCGCATCTCCGCCCATGGACACCCACCCCGAAATCCTTTCTGGATCAATTCATTACGGTGAGGACCCGTGTGGGTGTCCAGAAGTGCGCTGTCCAGAAGTACGCTGGGCGTCCAGAAGCGCGATGGTGGGTGTCCAGAACAGGGCGTTCAGAACGGGGCCCTCAGGGCGAGCGGTCCTTCCGCGGCGCGCCGTCTCCGCCCGTGCCTTCGGCGGGCTCCGATCCGCGGCTCGCGCAGGGCCGAGGCGCCTCGCCGCGCGCGAGGCGCTCCAGGCTGTCGGCATCGCGGAGCAGGATCCGGCCGCGGGCCAGTTCGAGCCAGCCGCGCTTCTCGAAGGCCTTGAGCTGCCGGCTCACCACTTCTCGCGCAGAACCGAGTTCGACGGCGAGCTGCTGGTGGGTGGCCACGAGTTCGCCCGTCGCATCGCAGAAGGCGAGAAGCTTCTGCGCGAGGCGCCGGTCCACGCGCTCGAAGGCGACCTCCTCCAGCACGTGCAGCAGGCTCGTGATGCGGCTCGCATAGTCGACCATGACGAAGCGACGGAAGACCGCCGAACCCGCCATGAGCTCGTCGAAGGTCGCGCGCGGCACGGCGATCGCGTCCACCGCCGATTCGGTGACGCCCTCGGCATCGTAGCTCTGCGCCGACAGCAGGCAGGCCGTGGTCATGACACAGCTCTCGCCGCCGCCGACCCGATAGAGGACGATCTCGTGGCCGTCGCGCGAGACCATCTGCACGCGCACCGTGCCCTCCAGGACCAACAGGAAATGGTCGGCGGGTGCACCGGGCGCGAAGACCGTCGCGCCGCCCGGCAGCGAGACACGCCGCGACCGGGACGCGAGGCGTTGCCTCGCGTGGTCGTCGAGCCCTTCGAGCTGGGGGAAGCGTCGAAGCCAGTCGTCCGTCGCACTCATGGGAGCGACCCTCCAGCGAGCACGGCAGGACCCAGCGCCGGCCCGCGCGATGCGTGATCCGCGGACGGCATCGGCCGGCGCGCGGACCGACCGTCACCACCACGGAAGAGGAAACGAGCATGCAGGACTACCCGCACCACTACCACGTCACGGCGAGCGCCGCGGCGGAGTCCACCGTCGAACTCACGAGCCCGGGGCTCGTGTCGATCGAGTCCGC
>JAZBPF010000016.1:0-3450 GCA_036351515.1 Pseudomonadales bacterium
CAGGAGCGCCAGCCAGACGAGGCCTCCCGCGATCGCCATCCCGCCGAAGAGCAGGGCGTCGATCCCGGAAGCGAACACGATCGCCAGCAGGTAGGCCAGGAACCACCACCAGAACTCGGCGCGGCTGGCGCGTCCCTCGAAGATCAGGGCCTTCGCCAGGACGGTGCGGACGGCGGTCTCGAAGTTCATGGTCGACTCCCCTCCAGCGTCAGGACGGCGCCCGGGGCCGGACGTAGGTCCCCTGCGCCACCGCCACCGTGACCTCCGGGGCGTCCTCCGTCCAGCAGCGGATGCTGCCGATCACGGAACGGCGGCCCACGTGGTGCAGTTCCGCGCGGGCCAGCACCGCGCTGCCGCGGGCCGGGCGCAGGAAGCGGATCGACAGCTCGCTCGTCAGGGCCATGGCCTCGATGCCCACGGCGCCGAAGAGCGCGTACCAGAGCACCGCGTCGCAGAGCCCGAACAGCGTGGGCCCGCTGATGATCCCGCCGGGCCGGAGGTTGGCGGCGCTCGCGTCGTAGCGAGCGAGGGCCCAGTCCGGGCCGACGTCCACGCAGCGGTTCCCGGTCCCCGGAAACGATTCCTCGAGAAAGGCGTTGATCGCCTCCGCCGTCACCTTCGCCGTCCCCGCCACCGTGTCCTCCTGCCCCGTGCGAGCGCAGGAGTATGCCGAGGCAGGGAAGACGCCGCGACGGGCGGGTGTCGACGCCCCGCCGCCTGTGGGATCCTCGACCGAGCCTTCGGGGGAGGATCGGGGATGATGCGTCTCGTCCGTGCCGCGCGCGCGGCATCGTTCGTCGTGCTGCTGCTCGGTGCCGCGGCGGAGGGTGCCTCCGTGCCGCCGCCGCGTTTCGAGGATCCGGAACGCCGCGCCCGGCTCGAGGCGCTGCTGCCCTCCCTCGATGCGATCGCGGCTCGCCACGCCCGCGAGAAGGGGTGGCCCGGGCTGGCCTGGGGGATCGTCGTCGACGGCGAGCTCGCCCGCTTCGGTTCCGTCGGCGTCGCCGACCTGGAGGCCGGCACGCCCATCGACGTCGACACGGTCTTCCGCATCGCCTCCATGAGCAAGAGCTTCACGGCGCTCGCCGTGCTGAAGCTCCGCGACGCCGGGCGCGTCGAGCTCGACGCGCCGGTGGCCCGCTACGTTCCCGAGCTCGCCGACCTCGCGCCGCCCACGGCGGATTCGGGACCGGTCACGGTCCGCGACCTGCTCCGGCACACGGGCGGCTTCCCGGAGGACAATCCCTGGGGCGACCGGCAGATGGCGATCACCGACGCCGAGCTCGGGGCCTGGCTCGAGGCGGGCATCCCCTTTTCCACGGGGACCGGCAGCAGCTACGAGTACTCGAACTACGGCTTCGCGCTCCTCGGGCGCATCGTCGAGAACGTCACCGGCGAGCCGTTCCCGGCCTGGGTCCGGCGCGAGCTGCTCGCGCCGCTCGCCATGGACGCCACGGTCTACGAGCCCGCCGAGGTCCCAGCGGCGCGCCTCGCCCGGGGCTACCGCTTCGAGGACGGCCGCGCCCTGCCGGAGACGCCGCTTCCCGACGGCGCCTTCGGCCCCATGGGCGGCCTGCTCACCTCCTCCCGCGATCTCGCGCGCTGGGTCGCCTTCCTCCTCGACGCCTTCCCGCCCCGGGACGGCGCGGAGCGCGGGCCGGCGCTCCGGCGCACGGTGCGCGAGCTGCAGCGCGGGTCGAACGACGCGCGCGTGACCCTGCGCCGGGACGACCCGAACGCGCCGCCGGAGGCCGTGGCCTCGAGCTACGCCTTCGGTCTGCGCCAGTACGACAGCTGCACGCTGGGGCGCCACGTCAGTCACGGCGGCGGCTTCCCCGGCTTCGGCTCCACCATGGTCTGGTTGCCCGAGCGGGGCGTGGGCGTCTTCGCCATGGCCAACCGGACCTACGCCGGGCCGTTCTCCATGGCGGTGGAGATGCTCGAGTCGCTGGCGCGCAGCGGCGCCCTGGAACCGCGCCGACCGCAGCCGGCGCCGATCCTCGTCCGGCGCGCGCAGGAGGTCGCTGCGCTCCTGGACGGCTGGGACGACGCCGCCCTCGAGGCGATCGCCGCGGACAACCTGTTCCTCGACGAGTCCCTGCCGCGTCGTCGGGCCGCCGTGGGCGCCCTGCGCGACGGGCTCGGAGCCTGCACCGCCGGTCCGCTGCGCGCCGAGAACGCCCTGCGCGGCAGCTTCCGCATGGTCTGCGACGCCGGCTGGCTCGACGCGACCCTGACGCTCGCGCCCACGCAGCCGCCGAGGGTGCAGTACCTGCGGGTCACCGGAGGCCGGACGCCGTCGGCGGAACTGCTGCGCCATGCCGGAGCGGTGGTCGAGGCCATGAACCGCGGCGAGCGTCGGCTGCCGCTGGCGGAAGGGCTGGCGCCGGACCCGATCGCGGGGCTCCTCGCCGTCCGCCGTCTGCACCACGGCCACTGCACGCTCGGGGACCCGCTCTCCGGCGACGGCGTGGCGCACCAGCGCTTCGCCCTGGCCTGCGACCGCGGCGCCCTCGAGCTCGAGCTCGCGATCGCGGAGGCGGGCATCACGGAACTGGCTCTGACGCCGGCGCCGGGCGGCGCCTGCGTGCCCTGAACCCGCACGGAAGGGAGGTGCGCCATGCAGCGCTGGCAGATCGGGGACGTCACCATCACCAAGGTCGTCGAGCTGGAGGCGCTCGGGGGAATGTCCTTCATCCTCCCCCAGGCCCAGCCCGAGGCGGTCCGCCACCTCGAGTGGCTGAAGCCCCACTTCATGGACGAGCACGGCCGGCTGCGCGCGAGCGTCCACGCCTTCGTGGTGGAGACGCCGGATCGGCGCATCGTCGTCGACACCTGCATCGGCAACGACAAGGACCGGATGCCCATGAAGAACTGGCACCGGCTCCAGACCCGCTTCCTCGAGGATCTCGCTGCGGCGGGCGTGCCGCGCGAGTCCGTGGACACGGTGCTCTGCACGCACCTGCACGTGGACCACGTGGGCTGGAACACCATGCTCGAGGGGGAGCAGTGGGTGCCGACCTTCGGTCGGGCGCGCTACCTCGTGGCGGAGTCCGAATTCGCCTACTGGCGCGACCAGGAGGAGGACGAGATGAACCGGCAGGTCTTCGCCGACTCCGTGGCGCCGGTGGCCGACGCCGGCCTGCTCGACCTGGTCGCGCCCACGCACCGGCTCTGCGAGGAGGTGGAGCTCGTGCCCACGCACGGTCACACGCCGGGCCACGTGAGCGTCCGCATCCGTTCCCGGGGGGAGGAGGCGCTCATCACCGGCGACTTCCTCCACCATCCCTGCCAGCTCGCGCATCCCGAATGGGCTGCGGCGGTGGACTTCGATCCGGTGGCGTCGACGGAGACGCGCCGGCGGGTCTTCGAAGCCTGCGCCGACACGCCGACCCTGGTCCTGGGCACCCACTTCGCGGGGGTCACCGGCGGCCGGATCGTCCGGGACGG
>JAZBPF010000017.1:0-17519 GCA_036351515.1 Pseudomonadales bacterium
CATGACCGTCATCCGTCAGGACGATCTGATCGACAGCGTCGCCGACGCCCTGCAGTTCATCTCCTACTACCACCCGCTGGACTTCATCCGGGCCGTGCACGAGGCCTGGGAGCGGGAAGAATCGCAGGCCGCGAAGGACGCCATGGCGCAGATCCTCGTGAACTCGCGCATGTGCGCCGAGGGGCACCGGCCGATCTGCCAGGACACGGGCATCGTCACCGTGTTCGTGAAGGTGGGCATGGACGTGCGCTGGGACGCGGAGCTCTCGGTGTCGGAGATGATCGACGAGGGCGTCCGGCGCGCCTACACCCATCCGGACAACGTGCTCCGGGCCTCGATCCTGGCCGACCCCGCCGGAGCCCGGAAGAACACCGGCGACAACACCCCGGCGGTGATCCACTACGAGCTGGTGCCCGGAGACCGGGTCACGGTGGACGTCGCGGCGAAGGGCGGCGGCTCGGAGAACAAGTCCAAGCTCGTGATGCTCAACCCCTCCGACTCGATCGTCGACTGGGTCGTGAAGACCGTGCCCACCATGGGCGCCGGCTGGTGTCCGCCGGGCATGCTCGGCCTCGGGATCGGTGGCACCGCCGAGAAGGCCGCGGTGCTCGCCAAGGAAGCGCTCATGGATCCCATCGACATCCACGAGCTCCGGGCCCGGGGACCGTCGAGCCGCATCGAGGAGCTGCGCCTCGAACTCATGGACGCGGTGAACGCCCTCGGCATCGGCGCCCAGGGCCTCGGCGGGCTGACCACGGTGCTCGACGTGAAGATCCGCGACTACCCGACCCACGCGGCGTCGCTGCCCGTGTGCATGATCCCGAACTGCGCCGCCACCCGGCACGCGCACTTCGTCCTCGACGGCTCCGGCCCGGCGCTGCAGACGCCGCCGCGGCTCGAGGACTGGCCCGAGATCACCTGGGACGCGGGCGCCGGCGCAAGCCGGGTGAACCTCGACACCGTCACCCGCGAGGAGATCGCCACCTGGAAGCCCGGCGAGACCCTGCTCCTCAGTGGCCGCATGCTCACGGGCCGGGACGCGGCCCACAAGAAGCTGAAGGAACGCATCGAGTCCGGCGAGGGGCTCCCGGAGGGCGTCGACCTGGCGGGACGCTTCATCTATTACGTCGGGCCCGTGGATCCGGTGCGGGACGAGGTCGTGGGCCCCGCCGGCCCCACCACCTCCACGCGCATGGACAAGTTCACGGACCTCATCCTCGAGCGCACGGGCCTGCTCGGCATGATCGGCAAGGCCGAGCGTGGCCCGACGGCCGTCGACGCGATCCGCCGCCACCGGGCGGTGTATCTCATGGCCGTGGGCGGCGCCGCCTACCTCGTCTCCCGCGCCATCACCGACGCGAAGGTCGTGGCCTTCCCGGAGCTCGGCATGGAGGCCATCTACGAGTTCGAGGTGAAGGACATGCCCGTGACCGTGGCCGTGGGCGTCGAGGGCACCTCCGTGCACGAGACCGGCCCCGCGGAATGGAAGGCCCGCATCGCCGAGCAGGCGGTGCGCATCGTCGGCTGATCCCTGCGGGCGCGCGCTGCGCGCCCGCTCCTCTCCTGCTTCGTCGTGGCGCGCGGGTCGCTCCGCGGCCCCGGCAGTGCGCACCGTTTCCCCTCGCCCGCGCTCCGTGGACGTGCGCGCCCGAGGCCTGGTCCGCCGCGATTCTGCTCGCTCCGTGCGCATCCGGGTCCGAAGGGGCCGGGGTGCGCCCTGCCGGAGGGCAGAATCACCGATCGACACCTCTGGATGACGATTGGGCATCGCTCTTGCAAAACCCCCCACTGCGCCCGGCGATGCGTCCGGGGAGTGCTTCGGCCTCTCGGTCGGCTCGCTCCCGGGAACGATCGCTGCGTCGTCGCTCGCCCCTCGCGCGATTCCGCGAGGAAGGTGCGGGCCCTCACTGAACCGTCTGGGGGAATACCGATGTCGTCATCTTCGTCCCGCGTCACGACCGCGACGCGTTCCTCGGTGCGGTCGGGCCCGCGCCCGCCGCACGCCGCCAACGGCGGACCGTCCGCCTGGAAGCGTCTGGCCCTCGCCACCGCGATCCTCTCCGTGCCCGCGGCCCTCGCTACGCCGGGCCGCGCGTTCGCGGAGGAACTGAACATCGAGGAAGTCGTGGTGACCGGCTCCCGCATCGCGGTGGACAACGCAGCATCCTCCGCCAGTCCGGTGACCACCATCAGTGCGGACGACATCCGCACCGGCGGCCAGTCGGATCTCGGCGAGCTGCTGCGGGAAAGCCCGGCGCTGAACGCCTCGCTGCCCTCGAACTTCGCGGCGTTCCAGGATCCGGCCGATGGGGAACCCGGCTCGACGGCGTCCGACCTCGGGATCGGTTTCCTGAACCTGCGCAACCTCGGAACGGTCCGGACGCTGGTGCTCGTCAACGGTCGGCGCCACGTGGGCGGCTCGCAGGGCACGACCGCCGTGGACATCAACAGCATCCCGAACACGATGGTCAAGCGCGTGGAGACGCTCACCGGCGGCGCATCCTCGGTCTACGGCGCCGACGCGGTGACCGGCGTCGTGAACTTCGTCATGAAGGATGCGGAGGATTTCGACGGCATCGAGTTCACCGCCCAGAGCGGAATCTCCGGTCGCAACGACGGTCAGGAGTATCTGGTTTCCGGTGCCGGTGGCTTCGAGTTCCTGGACGGGCGCGCGGGCCTGGTGCTCGGCGTCGAATACCTGCGCAACTCGGAGGTCTTCGACAATTCCCGGCCGTTCACGGGACCGAACATCGGCGACGATCTCGAGAATGCCCCCGAGGTCGCGACGCTCCTGGGTCTCAACCCGGCCGCGTCCCGCATCTACGTGCGGCCCGAGGGCAATCCGATCTCCAGCCCCCTCGGCGTGTTCGACCTGACCTCCATCGACGCCTTCGGGACCATCGATTCGGTCATCGGTTCCGGGCGCCCGGGGGATCCGATTCCCATCATCCCGGGAAGCGCGGGCTTCGGGCGCGTGCCCGGCGGTCCCGTCACCGGCGGCATTCCGGTGCTTCAGGTCATGGATGCGCCCGTGAACGGCTTCCCGCGCGCCTACGACCCCGGCTTCGCGATCAACACCTCGCAGAGCTATCTCGTCGGGGACGGCCTCGGATCGACGCTCGGTACGCTCTTTCCCAGCCAGGATCGGGTCGTGGTGAACCTCAATGGCTCCTTCGACCTCACGGAGCGCCACAGCGTCTTCCTCGAGTCGAAGTACGTCTCCTCCGAGAACTCGGAGCGGATCGGGGTCGCGGACTTCAACGACTCGATCCCCATCGCCTACGACAATCCGTACCTCTCCGACGACCTCCGGGAGCAGATCGCCTACCTCCAGGCCGAGGGGATCATCCCCCCGAACCCCAACGACGGATCCTTCTACGGCTTCGGCGCCTCCCGGGACACCTCCGATCTCGCGGTGCTTCCACGCACCACCGTCGAGCGGGAGACGACGCGCATCGTGCTGGGCCTCGAAGGCGAGTTCGACGTCATCGGCGGGGTCCAGTACGAGCTGTCCTACAACTTCGGCCGGACCGACGTGACCGTGGACCAGGAAGACACGCGGATCGAGGACCGCTTCTATGCGGCGCTCGACACCATCGTGGATCCGGAGTCCGGCGAGATCGTCTGCCGTTCCGATCTCGATCCTACGGCGCTTCCCTGGGTGGGCGCGGCCTTCCCGACGCCGAACTTCACCACCGACAACTTCTCGAACACGGGCCGCTTCACGGAGTTCGTGACCTTCCAGCCCGGCGACGGCTCCTGCGTGCCCTTCAACCCCCTGGGCCGGAACGCCGCGACACCCGAGTACGCGGACTTCGTCTACGTCAGCGCCGTCGACAAGACGGAGCTCGAGCAGACGGTCGTGCTCGGGACCCTGACGGGCACCTCCTCGAGCCTCTTCGAGCTTCCGGCCGGCCCCGTGGGCTGGGCCGCAGGTTTCGAGTATCGCGAGGAGACCAGCGAGTTCTCCGTGTCCGAATTCGAGAGCATCGGCATCACCTGGGACGGCTCGAACGGGAACCAGCGTGAAGGCCTCTCCGGAGACTTCGACGTGTTCGAGTACTTCGTGGAGGCGCAGGCGCCGCTGCTCGCCGACCTTCCCGGCATCGAGTACCTCGAGGTGACCGGCGCCATGCGTTTCGCCGACTACAGCACCATCGGCTCCAACGAGGCGTGGTCCATCGGCGGTCGCTGGTCTCCCTATCCGGGCATCACGTTCCGGGGCACGCTGTCGGAGGCCGTCCGGGCCCCCAACGTCGCCGAGCTGTTCTCCCCGCAGCAGCCGTCCACCTACCCGTTCCTCCAGGACCCCTGCTCGGTTCAGAACATCAACGCGGGTTCCCAGTTCCGTGCAGCCAACTGCGCGCAGTTCGTCCCCGACGGCTACGACGTGACCGAGTTCATCACGGCCGGCATCCCCGGGGTCGTGGGGGGCAATCCGGACCTGTCGGAGGAGACGGCGGAGACGATCACCTACGGTCTCGTGCTGGAGCCGTCCCAGTTCGTCCCCGGACTGCGCGTGATCGTCGACTACTACGACATCAAGATCGACGGCGCCATCGACGCGCTTTCGGCCGAGCGGGTCTCCGAGGCCTGTGTCGACCTACAGTCGACGGACAATGCGTTCTGTCCGCTCATCCAGCGTGATCCGGCCGGCTTCATCACCTTCCACCAGTCGGGCCAGGTCAATCTCGGCTCCTTCGAGACCAGCGGCGTCGACTTCGGGGTCAACTACGACCTGCCCCTGGGCTCCTACGGGAACCTGGACGTCGGCGTCACGGGCACGCACCTGCTCGAGTGGAAGGAGTTCCAGGATCCGATCGACACCACGGTCTTCCAGGATCGCGTCGGGGAGTTCGCCTATCCCGAGTGGATCACGAACGTGAACGCCCGCTGGAGCCTGAACAACCTCTCGCTCGGCTGGTCCATGCGCTACGAAGCGAGCCAGCTCCTGCCGAACATCGAGAACCAGAACGTCGACGCGAATCCGCTCTTCGTCGATCCGCTCCGGACCGGTCGCGGCATCGTCCACGACTTCAGCGCCGGCTACGAGTTCGGCGAGCGCCTGAGCGTCTACGGCGGCCTCAACAACGCCTTCGACGAGCGTCCCTATCTCGGTTCGCTCGCTCGTCCGGCGGGCCCGCGGGGCCGGTTCCTCTTCGCCGGTCTCAACTACCGGCTCTGAGTTCGTCGAGCTGCCGCACCACGAGGGGGTGCCCGTTCGCGGGCACCCCCTTTTCCTTTCTGCTCCGTGCGCGCCCGGTGGGCCGCGACCTCCTCTCGGTGCTCTTCCCGGCCGGCTCGTCGAACCCGTGGGCCGGGCCTGTCCGGCGGTCCCTGCCGAGGGGTGGACTCCGGCCGGGAGTGCCGTTCCGCCGCTCGCGTCGTCACCGATCGTGCGCCCCGTGGCGCGAGGACCGCTCCGGAGAGCGGCAGTCCGGGATACCGGAGCCGTCGCCGTGCGGCGCGCGAGCCGATCGGAGATCGAAGAAGAGGATCGAAGAAGGAGAGGGCAGGGCCTCGGGCGCAGGACCCACGTCCCGCCGAGGGCAGGAATCGGACTGCCGGGACGTGCGCAGACCGGACCCCGCGATCGTGCCGTGGTCGGTCCGACCGGCCCCGGGTCCCGAGGCGACGGAGTGTCGTGCGGGTGGTCGCGGGTGGGGCGTCCGGAGCTCCGTGGCTCCGTAGCCGGAGGGGACTACGGTCTACCCGACGCGGAACCGACCAGGCCGCCGCGGGTCCCGGGGGATCAGCGCAGGCTTCGCGCGAGGAGCGGGTCCGGGACGTAGACCGGATAGCCGTAGGGCCGATGACCCCGGCCCACGCCGTTCATGACGATGAGGTCGGCCAGCACCTCCACGTGCTCGCGGCCGTTGATGAGCTTCACCACGTCGCGGACCGTCCCCAGCAGGGCGGGGTCGAGCGGGAGCTCACGCTCGGCGGGGCGGAAGTTCGAGCGCAGACGGTAGTCCACGCCGGGCGTGGAGCTCATGTCGATCTGGCCCCCCATGACCCACTTCACGGGATGGGTGGCCGCGAAGTCGCGCAGCTTCTCGATGCTCGCGTCGTAGGCCTCGAAGTCACGGATGACGATGCGGCCGGGAAGGACCGTGGTCCCCGTGAGCAGGAAGTCCGTGTAGGGGTCGTAGACCGAGACGGCCGTCTCCGAAACGCCCGGCGTCGGGAGCACGGTGAGGATGCGGCCGCCGAGGTCGAGCGTGCCGGAGGCGCCGGGCCAGCCTTCGAGCGCGAGGGCGCTCGTGAGCGCCTCGACGGTCGGTTCGATCACGGTGGTGCCGGGCCGGTTCCGGAACTGCTCGAGGCCGTCCACCTGCGCCGGCGCATCGGAGCTGGTCATCACCACGAGTTCGGGCAGGGCCACGCCGTTCGCGTCCGCCCAGCGCGCCAGGACCGCGTCCACGGTGCTCCGGAGCGGGAACCAGTCGGGGTTCGCGGTGGCTCCGGCGTCGAGCAGCAGCGCCCTGCGTTCGCCCAGGAGCAGGTACAGGAAGGGCGCCTCCCAGTCGACGGCGGGGTTCTGGCGCAGGATGTAGGTGTGTTCGTTGTAGCGGTGCACCTGCACGCGCACGTCCGTGTTGTGCTTCGCGCTGATGGACCCGTGGATCCAGGCGAAGCGCAGGTTGCCCGGCGCCGGGTCCCGGGGATCGAAGTCGGTCTCCGCCCGCGCGGCGGCGGGCAGGCTGAGCGCGGCTGCGAGTACGGCAGCGGCGAGGGGGCTCGGTCGGACGGTCCGCATGACGCGCTTCTCTTCCGCCTTCAGGGATCGGTCGTCGTCGACCAGGGAATCTCGTTGTAGATGAGGAAATCGTCGTAGACGTAGATGCCGGGCCGGTCGATGGTCCGCGTCGCCTCGATGGCGACGTCGAGCATCTCGCGGGTCATCTGCATCGGAGGCTCGTCCGGCTGCCAGGTCGTGCCCACGGGGTAGTCCACGCCCGGTGTGGTCGTCATCTCGATGTGATTGTTCACCAGGTGCGCCACGGGATACTCGTCGGCGATGCGTCCCAGGCGCCGGATGCTCGCGGACCAGGCCTCCCAGTCGTCGAGATAGAGCCGTCCGCGATAGAACATGTCGCCCGTGTAGAGCAGATCCGTGTAGGTGTCGTAGAAGGAGATCTCGGAACCCTGGTGGCCCGGTGATCCCGTCACGAGGAACCTGCGCCCGCCGAGGTCGAACTCGATGCGCTCCGAGGGGAAGTTCTCGAAGCCCCAGAAGTCCATCATCTCCTCGTGCGTGAGGCCCACGAGCGTCGTGTTCGGGCGATCCACGAACTGGTTCCAGGCCGCGTAGTGATCGCCGTGCAGATGGCTGTTGGCGACGATCAGGTGGGGCTCCGCCACGCCCTGGGCCTCGGCCCAGTCCCGGATCACCTCGTCGACGATCTCGCGGAGCGGGAAGAGTGCAGGGGAGGACGTGGAGCCCTGATCGACGAGGAGCACCTTCCCGTTCCCGAAGAACAGGTACATGAAGGCGCCCTCGTAGTTGATCGCCTTGTTCTCGCGCAGGATGACCGTGTGTTCGTTGTAGGCGTGGATCTGGACGGGAGGATCGTCGTTGTCCATGGCCGACTCGGAGCCGTGGATCCACGTCTCCGGAAAGACGCCCGGTGCACGAGAGGAGGGATCGAAGTCGATGCGGCGCTCCATCATGGCGCGCGCCTGATCGAAGCCGGTGAGCGCCAGCGCGACGAGACCGACGCCCCCGAGGCGGGTCCCCTTGCTGCGCCATCCCCCTGATTCCAAGGCGCTTTCCTCCCGAGTGGGCGCGTCCGACGCTAGATCCGTTGCAGCAGCCAGTAGACGCCGACGCCGGCGACGAGCATGGCTCCCGGCTGGACGATGCAGGCTCCGTACCAGGGCCGCCGATGCAGCCCGCCGAGCACCGCGAAGGCCGCTGCCAGCACGAGCAGCTGACCGATCTCCACGCCGCCGTTGAACGAGAGCAGGGCCAGCAGGAAGCGGTCGTCCGGCAGGCCGATCTCGCGCAGCACGCTGGCGAAGCCGAGCCCGTGCAGGAGACCGAAGGCGAAGACGGTGGGCGCGCGGGCGCGAGGGAGCACGCCGCCGAAGAGCGCCTCGACGCCGACGTAGACGATCGACGCGGCGATGAGGGGCTCCACGATCGTCGCCGGCAGGGCGATCACCCCGAGCGTGGCCGCGCCGAGCGTCACCGTGTGCGCGAGCGTGAAGCACGACACGAGGATCAGCAGTTCCCGGAAGGCGCCGCCGACGAGGAACAGACCCAGGATGAACAGCACGTGGTCCAGGCCCTTCGGCACGATGTGCTCGATGCCGAGCCAGCCGTAGACGCCGACGAGCGTGCCGAGTCCGTCCCGGGAGGCGTCGCGCGCGCCTCCGTCGCGCAGCGCCACGGCGCCGGAGTCCCGCCGGTCCTCCGTGAGCAGCCGGGAGACCGGCAGTTCGCGCCGCGTGCTGTCCACGCGCACGAGGCACGGCCAGGGCACGTCGAGTTCGTCCGCGAGGCGGATCTCGATCGCCTCGGCGTCGGTGGCCGGCAGGCGCCAGCGCAGGGTCGCCATCTGCGGCGTCAGCGGGTTGCGCACGGCGGCCAGGGACTCGGCGACGAGGACCGCGTCCTCGAAGGCGCGCGGCAGCGGGGCGCCGTCGGCGACGAGCCCGAGTCCTTCCTCGAGGCGCGCGAGCACCGGGGCGAGCGCCGCGTCGCGGCGCTCCGAGGACGCCCGCGCCAGGGCGACGTAGTCCTCGGGGGAGAGCAGGGACTGACCGAGGTCGATCTCGACCTCGAGAGACCCTTCGCCGTCCGGGTCGAGGGCGAGCGTCACGCGGGTCATGTTCAGGAGGTGCGCGTGCGCCCCGCTCGCGAGCACGAGCCCGCAGGTGACGGCCAGGAGCATGCGCCGCAGCGCGGCGCCCGGCCCGCGGCGCGCGTGCACCGGGGCGGCCCGGCGGTCGGGCGCCCGCAGCCGCGCCGGTCCCGGACCGCCGGACCGGGCCGGCGTCATCCGGCCTCGCCGATCAGCGCCACGGCCTGGCCGGCCTCCACCGGCGTACCCGGCGCAGCGAGGACGCGCGTGACCGTGCCGGCGACGGGAGCGAGCACCTCGATCTCGGTCTTCATGGATTCGACCACGAGGACCACCTCCCCGGCCTCCACGGCCGTCCCGGGTTCGGCGAGCACCTTCCACACGGAGCCGGCGACGGGGCTCTCGGCGGGCACGCCGGGCTCGTCCTCGGCCACGGTCTCGGCCGCCGCGGTCGGCGCGCGCGTGGAGGCGCTCCGGTCCGCCTCGTCCCAGCGCGCGCGCTCCTCGGCGAAGGCGGTCTGCTGCTTCGTGCGGAACGCGGCGATGGAGTCGGCCTCGCGTGCGAGGAAGGCCTCGTGCTCGGCGAGGCTGAAGGTGGTCTCCTCGATGCGGATCGGCAGGCGCCCGAGCGGGAAGTCGCGGCGCATCTCCAGGAGCTCTTCGTTCGAGACCTCGAAGAAGCGGAGCTGATCGAAGCCGCGCAGGAGCCAGGGCTTCTCCCACACGCCGCCGCTGCGCCAGCGGTTCCACACCTGCACGGTCCGCCCGACGAACTGGTAGCCCCCGGGCCCCTCCATGCCGTAGATGCACAGGTACGCGCCGCCGATGCCCACGGCGTTCTCGGGGGTCCAGGTACGCGCCGGGTTGTACTTCGTGGTGACCAGGCGATGGCGCGGATCCACGGGCGTCGCGACCGGCGCACCGAGATAGACGTCGCCGAGACCGAGGACCAGGTAGCTCGCGCCGAAGACGATGCGTTTCACCTCGGCCTCGTCCGCGAGGCCGTTGGCCCGGCGGATGAACTCGATGTTGCGCGGGCACCAGGGCGCGTCCGGGCGCACGGAGCGCATGTAGCGTTCCGTCGCCTCCTGCGTCGCCGGATCGTCCCAGGCCAGCGGCAGATGGACGATGCGGCCGGAGATGGTGATGTCGGACCGGCCGTCGATGGCGTCGAGGCCGTCCTGCACGAGGCGCAGCAGGCGGTCGCGGTCGGCGTCCGGGGGGATCCGGAACTGCAGCGAACGGACCCCCGGCGTCAGCTCGAGGACGTCCGGCTCCTCCACCTGCTCCAGCCAGCGCTGCAGCGCCTCCACACGCAGCCGGGCGCGCAGTTCGAGGACCGGCGGACCGAACTCCAGGAGCAGGAAGCTGTCGCCGGCAGCGCGGAGCACGACGTCGCGCTCCGCATCGCGCGCGAGCACGACCTCGCTCTCGGACGCGCGCCAGCTCTTCCGCGCCGTGGCGATCGCCGGTGCGCCGGGTTTCGCCAGGGCGCGGGCGGTGTCGAGGTCGATCGGCTCGAAGTGCACCGTGTCGCCGGGCCGGAGCTGGCCCAGCTTCCAGCGGTCCGCCGCGGCGATGGCGGCGGGGCAGACGAAGCCGCCGAGGCTCGGGCCGTCCGGGCCCAGGACGATGGGCATGTCGCCGGTGAAGTCGATGGCGCCGAAGGCGTAGGCGTTGTCGTGCACGTTCGAGGGGTGCAGGCCGGCGTCGCCGCCGTCGGCGCGGGTCCAGCCCGGCGCGGGCCCCTCGAGGCGGATGCCCGTGCGCGCGGAGTTGTAGTGCACCTTCCATTCGGTCGCGTAGAAGGTGTCGAGGTACTCGGGTTCGAGGAAATCCGGCGCGAGCAGCGGGCCCTGTACCACGCGCAGGCGCGTGCGGTCCCCGAGGTCCGGGGCCGGCGCGGCGCTCGCGTCGCCCGGAGCCTCCGGCGCCTCGCCCACGGGTAGGACGTCGCCGGTGCGCAGGGTACGGCCGCCGTGGCCGCCGAAGGCGCCGAGGTCGAAGGTGGCGCGGCTGCCCAGCACCTCCGGCACCGCGAGACCGCCCGCGACGGCGAGATAGGCGCGCAGGCCGACGCCGTCGGCAGCGATGCGACCGATGCGCAGCGTCGCGCCGGCGGGCACCTCGAAGGGCGTGCGGCCGTCGACGGCCACTTCGTCGATCGTGACCTCGGCGCTCGCGCCGGTGACGACGGCGACGACGTCGGCCGTGAAGCGCAGGGCCGGGCCCTGGGCCAGCATCTCCAGGCCCGCGGCGTTGCGATCGTTGCCGAGCAGCGCGTTGCCGTGGGCGAGGGAGCGGAAATCGAAGGCACCGGAGGGCGGGACGCCCACGTGCCAGTAGCCGAGGCGGCCGTCCACGTCCTGGACGCTGGTCTGGGTCCCCGCGGACAGGACCTCCGCGGTGCGTGCGTGCACCTCGACGACCGCGACGGAGCCCGTGTGCTGGCGGGCGGCGACGAAGTCCGGCAGGGCGAGGGCGGCGCGCAGGAAGTCGAGATTCGTGACCACGCCGTCGACGCGGGTCTCGTCCAGGGCCGCGGCGAGCCGCCGCCGGGCCGCCTCGCGGTCCTCGCCGGCGGCGAGGAGCTTGGCGACGAGGGGATCGAAGGTGGCCGGCACGACCGTGCCGGCCTCGAGCCAGTCGTCGATGCGCAGGTCCCGCGCGGGCTCCGGCAGGGCGAGCCCCGTCACGAGGCCCGGTGCCGGCCGGAAGTCGCGGGCGGGATCCTCCGCGTAGAGCCGCGCCTGCATGGCCGCGCCGCAGGTCGCGGGCTCGCTGATGAAGTCGGTCTCGCCCCCGGAACGCCGGACGTCGCCCAGGCGGACCATCCACTCGACGAGGTCCACGCCGGTGACGAGCTCCGTGACGCCGTGCTCCACCTGCAGGCGCGCGTTCACCTCGAGGAAGTAGAACGCCTCGCGGTGGCGGTCGTAGAGGAACTCCACGGTGCCGGCGGAACGGTAGGCGACGGACTCCATGAGGCGCCGGGCCGCGGCGTGCATGCCCGTGCGCACGGCGTCCGGCAGGTCCGGCGCCGGTGCTTCCTCGATCACCTTCTGGTTGCGGCGCTGCATGGAGCAGTCCCGATCGCCGAGGATCACGACCCGACCGGCGCCGTCGCCGAAGACCTGCACCTCCACGTGCCGCGCCTCGGTGACGAAGCGTTCGAGGAACAGGCGGCTGTCGCCGAAGCTGCTCTCGGCCATGCCGGCGACCGAGTCCCAGGCGCGGCGCAGGGCGTTCTCGTCCGCCGCCACGCGCATGCCGATGCCGCCGCCGCCCGCCGACGACTTGAGCATGACCGGATAGCCGATGCGCGACGCCTCCGCGACGGCCTCGTCGACGGAGCCGAGCACTCCGGTTCCGGGCAGCAGGGGCACCTCCGCTTCCGTGGCGAGGCGCCGGGCCTCGTGCTTCAGGCCGAAGGCCTCGATCTGCGCGGCCGTCGGCCCGAGGAAGACGAGCCCGGCGTCCTCCACGGCCCGCGCGAAGGCGGCGTTCTCCGAGAGGAAGCCGTAGCCCGGATGGATCGCCTGCGCGCCGGTCTCCCGCGCGGCCGCGAGGATGCGCCCGGCGTCGAGATAGGTCGCGGTCGCCGACCCCTCGCCGAGGGAGACGGCGGCGTCGGCGTCCGCCACGTGGCGCGACGCGTGGTCCGCCTCGGCGTAGACGGCGACGGATTCGACGCCGAGCTTCTTCAGGGTGCGCTGGACGCGCGTGGCGATGGCGCCCCGGTTCGCGATCAGGACGCGACGGATGGGCTCGGACACGATGGCTCTCCTGCGGGTGGTTCGGGCCGTCCCGAAGAAGTCTTCTGCCGAACGGGTCGTCCCGCCCGGGGCGCCCCGGCGCAAGGCCGGGGTTCAGTCCTCTTCCATGACCACGAACTCGACCGGCGTCGGGTCGAAGCCGCTGCAGGGGTTGTTGAGCTGCGGGCAGTTCGAGATCAGCACCAGCACGTTCATCTCCGCGCGCAGCTCGACGTACTCGCCGGGGCCGGAGATGCCGTCCTCGAAGCTGAGGCCCCCGGCCTGGGTCACGGGGACGTTCATGAAGAAGTTCACGTTGGCGCCGATGTCGCGCTTCGTCAGACCGTCGGACCAGGCGAGGAGCGCGTGCAGGAAGTTGTCCCGGCAGTTGTGCATGAACTTCCGGTCGTGGGCGTAGCGGACCGTGTTCGACTCCGAGGCGCAGGCGCCGCCGAGGGTGTCGTGGCGCCCCACCGTGTCCTCGACGATCGTGAGCATGGGCCGGTTCTCCGTGGACAGGAGCACGGAGCCCTTCGTGAGGTACACGTTCCGCTGCGCACGGATCGTGTCGACGGCGCTGTAGCGCTCGAGCGGGTCGTCGGCGTTGAAGAAGAAGGCGTCGACGGCCTCGTTGCCTTCCGTGTCGACGATCCGGCAGCGCTGGCCCTTCTCGATGCGCGCGAGGAAGGGGGCGCCGGCGCGGATGGTGCTGCTGCGGACGATGTTCATCGAACGGGTCCTCCCTCCGGCTGCGCGAACCAGGCCTCGCTGTTCTCGAAGGCCCGGCCGTTCTCGGGGCACGAGGTCCTGCAGGCATCGTCGGGACCGCCCGGGCCCGTCCAGCGCACCGAGAAGGCCACCTCGCCCGTCGGGTAGGTCGTCGCCGGCGAGAGCGGGTGGGGCGCACTGTTGAAGACCACCAGACAGTTCAGCTCGGCGCGCAGGTCGACGCAGTCGCCGGCCGCCGAGTGCGCCTCGATGAAGGTGAGCGCGCCGTCGCCGCCGGTGACCACCTTGCTGAAGAAGTTCACGTTCGGCACCAGGTCCCGGCGCGAGAGGCCCCAGCGGCCGAGCTCGATCAGGAAGCCGTCGCGGCCGTTGCGGTAGTAGTCGTTGCGCGCGTCCTGGAAGTCCCGCTCGCCGTACTGGGCGGCGACCATGGCGGCGTCGGTGGTTCCGCAGATCGCGTCGTGCCAGCCGCAGTCGTCGCGCGTGATCGAGAGCAGGGCGCGCCCCATGTCGGACATGAGGATGTTGCCGGCCTTGAGCATCGCCGTGTGCTGGGCCTTGAGCGTGTCCGCCATGTTGTAGCGGTCGGTCCGGTCGTCGAAGTTGAACGCCAGCAGGCCGACGTTCGCGCCCCCCTGCAGGTCCGTCAGGCGCAGCGTGTAGCCGCGGCGGACCACGAGGGCGTGATGGCACCCCGGAGGCAGGCGGTCCTCGAGGACCACCGGCTCGGCGGTGGCGGATTCGTTCACGGTGCATCTCCCGTTCCGGTCTTCTGGAGGGACGCCTCACCGCCTTCGCCGAAGCGCGCCACGAGGTCGGCGCGGGCGGTGTCGGAGGCAGGGGCGTCGCGGCGCAGCGGCAGGTCGTAGGTGATGGCCGAGCCGTAGCGATGCGGCGCGTGCGGATCCTCGCGGATCCGGTCGAGCACGATGAGGCGCGTACCGAGCGAGAAGGCTTCCGGCAGGTCGTGCGTGACCATGACGACGGTCATGCCGGCCTGCTCCCAGAGGCGCCGCAGGAGCGCCTGCATGCTGCTCCGGTTTCCCGGATCGAGGGCGCCGAAGGGCTCGTCCAGGAGCAGCACCGGCGGCTCCAGGGCGATGGCCTGCGCGAGCGCGAGGCGTTGCTGCATGCCCCCGGAGAGCTGGGACGGATAGCGATCGGCGGCGGCTCCGAGACCGACCGCCTCCAGCAGCTCCGCCGCGCGCTCGCGGATGGCCCGGCGCTTCGCGCCGAAGGTGAGGCCGAAGAGGCGGTCTCCGCTGCGCAGCTCGAGGCCCAGGCGCACGTTCGCGGCCACGGTCAGGTGGCGGAAGACGGAGTAGCGCTGGAACACGATGCCCCGGTCCGGGGACGGCTCGTCGGGCAGGGGGCGTCCGTCGAGGAACACCTCGCCGCCGCTGGGTCGTTCCTGGCCGAGGAGGATCCGCAGGAGCGTGCTCTTGCCGCTGCCGGAGGCGCCGACGAGCGTCACGAACTCCCCGGGGGCGATGTCGAGGTCGATGCGCTCGAGGATCACGGTCTCGCCGTAGTCCTTGCGCACGCCGCGCAGCGACAGGCCGCTCATGCCCGCGACCCCTCGCCCCGCTCGAGCCGCATCCAGGGGAAGAGGAGGTCGTTCGCGCGCCGCAGGCCGAAGTCCGTGAGCCACGCGAGGAGGGTGATCCAGGCCACGTAGGGCAGGATCACGTCCATCGCCAGATAGCGGCGCACGAGGAAGATGCGGTAGCCGAGGCCTTCCGTGGCCGCGATCGCTTCGGCCGCGATCAGGAACAGCCAGGCGGCGCCGAGGGAGAGGCGCACGGCGTCCACGAAGCGCGGCAGCACCTGCGGCAGCACCACGCGCCACAGGGTCAGCCAGGTGCCGGCCCCGAGCGTCTGGGCCTTGATCAGCTCCTCGGCGGGGATCTCCCGCGTGCGGCCCTCGATGTCGCGAGCGATGAAGGGCCCCACGCCGATGGCGATCAGGACGATCTTGGAGGCTTCCTCCATGCCGACGCTGATGAAGAGGATCGGCAGCAGCGCCAGCGGCGGGACCATGGCGAGCGCCGCCAGCAGCGGCGAGAGCGGGGCGCGGAGCAGGGGCAGGAGCCCCGAGAGCACCCCGAGCACGAGCCCCGCCGAGGCCCCGAAGCCGACGCCGGCGACGAGGCGCTCGAGGGAGGCGATCGTGTCGGCCCAGAACAGGTAGTCGCCGCTGCGCCGATCCGGCTCGAAGGCGAGGCGGACGACGGCGTCCCCCATGGCCGAGAAGGACGGAAGCAGCCGGTCCTGGGGGTTCTCGGCCAGGCGCGCGTTCGACGCGGCCTGGTAGGCGAGCAGCAGCGCCAGGAACGGCAGCGCCAGCAGGACCTGCGCCAGGCCCCGCGACGGTTGGACGTTGATCAGGCGGCGCAAGGGATCGGAACTCCGCTCCCGAGCCGGGGACGGCTACGCATCAGAGCTCGCCTTCCGCGGCCATGCGCATGTATTCGTCCGTGAAGCGCAGGTTCACGTTGGCGGTCGATCCCCAGACCGAACCGTCGGCGAACTCGATGCCCACGAAGCCGGCGTCCGGGGCCATGGGGCCGAGGAGGCCGTGCTCGAAGGAGAATTCCGCGACGCGCTGCATGGTGGTGCGCGGCGCGTCGCTGGTGACGAAGTCGACGGCCTCCGCGGCGTCGGCGAAGAGGTAGGTCGTCTCGAGCTGACGCGCGTAGCCCGCCGCATCCGTCCCGGAGGCCGCGGCCATGTGGGCGAGGGCCTCGTCGCGGGTTTCGGTGTCGCGGATGAGCTCCATGGTCTCGTACCACGCGCCGACCAGCGCCTTGCCGAGCTCCGGATTCGCTTCGAGCACGTCGGTACGCACCAGCGTGAGGTCGAGGATCTCGCCGGGCGTCATGGAGGAGTCGAAGACCACCCGCGCCTCCGGCAGGCCACGGATCTCGTTGAGCATGGGGTTCCAGGTCACGAGGGCCGGCACGCCGCCCCCGGTCCACGCGCCCACCATGTCGGCGTCGGCCGTGTTCACGAGCGTGATGTCGCGCTCCGTCATGCCCACGGTGTCGAGGGCCCGGGCGAGCAGGTAGTGGGAGACGGAGAGTTCGACGAGATGCACGCGACGTCCGCGGATCGCGTCGAGGTCGTCCGCCGCGCGGAGCACCACGCCGTCGTTGCCGTTCGAGTAGTCGCCGACGATGAGGGCGGTCGTGTCCACGCCGGAGGCGGCGGCGATGGAGAGGATGTCCATGTTCGTCGCCGTGACCGCGTCGAACTGCCCGGCCGTGTACTGGTTGATGGACTCGATGTAGTCGTTCACCTGAACGACCTCGATCTCGATGCCGTAGCGGTCGGCCCAGCGGTCGAGGATCCCGGTGCTGGCGGCGTACTCCCAGGGCATCCACCCCACGTAGATGGACCAGGCGAGCGTGAAGCGCGGCGGCTCGGCGGCGCACGCGCCGGTGCCCAGGAGGGACAGCAGCAGGAGGGCGACGGCGCTCGCGGTACGGATCATCGTTGGAGGGTCCCCTGGTGGCGTGCCCTCCGGGCGAGGTGCACTGCGGATCGCGACCACAGCCGCATGCAAGGGCTCTGCCAGTGCCGTCCCGGCCGAGCGTGCGACGCGCTGGTGCGAGCCGCGGGGGCGCACGAGGGGGCAGTTCGCGTCGTCGCGATGCACGAGGCGCCCGAACGCCCCGAGTTGGTGCGGCGCTCGCGTCAGGCCTCGAACAGTTCGACGTAGGCGTCGTGGAAGCGGGCGATCGGCGCTTCGTGATCGAGGGTCATGGGGCCGACGGCGAAGGCGTCGGACCGTACGGAGGCCTGGAGGCGCCGGGTCATGCCCGCGTCCTCGACCTCCGTGATCTCCCGGAATGCCTCCAGCACGCCCCTCGCCACCTCCGGGGTCCGAGGCTGCTGCGGTGCCACCAGGGCGCGGAAGTGCATGCGTGCCCGCTCCGGGCCGATCGGCTCCACGAGGCCCGTGGCGAAGTAGCCCTCCCCCGTGAACAGCGTGAGGTTCGGGAACAGGAGGTGAGCGCCGAGCTGGCGTTCCCGCTCCGTGAGGCCCTCGATCGGGGCCAGCGGTGGCGTGAGGGACTCGGCGCCCGGCCGCTCCGGTTCGTAGGAGGACCAGTGGGGGCCCGCGTTCGTCATGGTCCCGGCATGGTGATCGAACATGCGCAGGGTCCGGGGATGGGTGTACCAGAGGTGGTACCAGTCCACGTGGTTCTCCACGTAGAACTTC
>JAZBPF010000018.1:0-11873 GCA_036351515.1 Pseudomonadales bacterium
CGCCGTCCGGGCGGACCGGCCGCGTGCCGACGTAGTGGAAGTCCCGTGCCTCGCTCATGCGGCCGTCCCCCTCAGTTCCGCAGCGGCGTCGAGCACCGCGCGGACGATCTTGTCGTAACCCGTGCAGCGGCAGAGGTTGCCCGCGAGCCAGTAGCGGACCTCCTCCTCCGTCGGATCGGGGTTCTCGTTCAGCAGCGAGCGCGCCGCGACGACGACGCCGGGCGTGCACACGCCGCACTGCAGGCCCGCGTGCTCGAGGAGCTTGCGCTGCAGCGGGTGCAGCGCCTCCGGAGAGGCGACACCCTCGATGGTCGTCACGTCCCGGTCCTGCACCTCGGCGGCGAGCACGAGGCAGCTGCACACGAGGCGCCCGTCGAGCTCGACGCTGCAGGCGCCGCAGTCCCCGGTGCCGCAGCCCTCCTTCGTGCCCGTGAGCTCGAGCGTGTCGCGCAGCGCCTCGAGCAGCGTCTGCTGGGGCTCGCAGAGGAACTCCACCGGTTCGCCGTTCACCCGGCTGGTGACGTGCAGCTTCACGTTGCGTCTCCTTCGGCAGCGCGGGCGAGGGCCTGCGCGGCGGCACGGCGCGCGAGCACGCCCACCACCCGGCGGCGGTAGGCCTCGGTGCCCCGCTTGTCGGTGATCGGCCGCGCCGCGGCACTGCAGGCGTCGGCGAGGGCCGCGAGGGCCTCGGGCTCGCCGCGGGTCCCGACGAGCGCGGCCGCGGCCTCGGGCACGAGCAGCGCCCGGGTCGCCACGGCGCCGATGGAGACCCGGGCGGCGGCGACGGTGCCGTCGGCGTCCAGGGCGACGCGGACGCCGGCTCCGGCCACGGCGATGTCCATCTCCGAGCGGGGCGTGAAGCGCAGGTAGGCGTCGGCGCTCCGGGGCGCCGGCGCCGGGAAGCGCAGTGCCACGAGGAGTTCGCCGGGCTGGAGGGCGTTGCGGCCGACGCCGGTGACGAAGTCCTCCACGGGCAGCTCCCGCGTCCCCGTCGCACCGGCGACGCGGCAGACGGCGCCGTTCGCGATCAGCGCGGGGATCGTGTCGCCCGCGGGCGAGGCGTTGCAGAGGTTTCCGCCCACGGAGGCGCGACCCTGGATCTGCGAGGAGCCGATGAGGTCCACGGCCTCCACGAGTCCCGGCCAGCGCGCCGCCAGCGCCTCGTGGCGCGTGACCTCCCAGGCCGGCACGGCGGCGCCGAGGAGCAGGCCGTCGGCGTCGAGGGTGATCGCGCGCAGTTCCGGGATGCGCTTGACGTCGAGCAGCGTGCGCGGATCGCGATCGACGCTGCGCAGCTGCACGAGGAGATCCGTGCCGCCGGCGAGCACCTGGGTACGGGCGGCGGCCGCGGCCCGCTCGGCGAGCACGGCGAGCGCCGCCTCGAGCGTGGTCGGGGCGACGTAGGCGAAGGCGTCCATCCACTCCCTCCGGTCCGGGACGCCGGCGGGAGACCGGGGGTGCCGACGTCAGGCCCGAGCTTACCGCCCCGCTTCCCCGGAGCGCCACGGCCGGAGCCCGCCGGGCCTGCCCAGAGGCCCGTGTACAATGCGCGCCCCGCCCCGCCGAGAAGGACGCGCCTGCATGCACGACGGCCCCGACGCGCTGTTCTCCGCCCATCTGGGCACGGTCCTGGACCGCTACGAGGAGGCCCTCGCGGCCTGCGGCCACGACGCGCTCGTCATCGACGCCGGCGAGCCCGGCGTGCACTTCCTCGACGACGTGCATCCGAACTGGCGCGCGAATCCGCACTTCCGCCAGTTCGTGCCCCTCGCCGACGCGGCGGGCTCGAGCCTCGTGCTGCGCCCGGGCCACCGGCCGCTGCTCCTGCACCTGCGCCCCGACGACTTCTGGCACGTACCGCCCCGGCCGCCGGAGGGAGCCTGGACCAACCACTTCGAGCTCCGCCCCGTGGCCGACGGAGCCGAGCGCGAGGCGGCGATCGCCGAGCTCCTCGCCGGGGTGAACGCCGTGGCGCGGATCGGCCCCGCGGTCCCGCCGGAAACCGGCGCCGCGAACCCGCCCGCCCTGCTCACGCACCTCGACTTCGCCCGCGCCCGGAAGACGGCCTACGAGATCGCCTGCATGCGCCTGGCGAACCGCCGGGCCGCGCGCGGGCACCGCGCCGCGGAGGCCGCGTTCCGGGCCGGCGAGAGCGAGTTCGGGATCCACCTCGCCTACCTCCGGGCGACGGCGCACGAGGAGGGAGAACTGCCGTACCCGAGCATCGTCGCCCTCGACCGGCACGGCGCCGTGCTCCACTACCAGCACCGGGATCGCAGCGCTCCCCCCGGCGGCGCCGCGAGCTTCCTCATCGACGCCGGCGCCGACCACGGGGGCTACGCCGCCGACGTGACCCGCACCCACGTGCGCGCGCCGGGCGCCTTCGCGGACCTGGTGGCCGCCATGGACCGGCTACAGCAGGGCCTCGTCGCGGAGATCCGCCCCGGGCTCCCCTGGCCGGAACTCCACCATCGGGCCCATCTCGGCGTCGCCGGCGTGCTCGTGGAAGCGGGACTCGCGAGCGGGTCCCCGGAAGGACTCGTCGAGGACGGCGTGACGCGCGCCTTCCTGCCCCACGGCCTCGGCCACCTCATCGGCCTGCAGGTGCACGACGTGGGCGGGGCCCTCGCGGACCCCGAGGGCGCGACCGTGCCCCCGCCGGAGCACTGGCCGACCCTGCGCCTGACGCGGACCCTCGAGGAAGGCTGGGTCGTGACCGTCGAACCGGGGCTCTACTTCATTCCGGGCCTGCTCCGGGGGCTCCGCGACACCCCCGCCGGGCGCACCGTGCGCTGGGATGCGGTGGAACCGCTCGTTCCCTTCGGCGGCATCCGCATCGAGGACGACGTGGCGGTCACCGCCGACGGCGTGGAGAACCTCACGCGCCCCGCCTTCACGGCGGAGGACGCGGCGTGAGCGACGCAGTCCCCCTGACGCTGGAGCGACTGTTCGCGGCGCCGGGGCTCTCCGGACCCCTCCCGGGCGCCGCCCGCTACGCCCCCGACGGCCGCCGCATCGCCTGGCTGAGGCCCGCGGACGACGATCCCGAGCGCCTCGACCTCTGGCTCCACGACCTCGACGCGGAGACGAGCCGGCTGCTCGTGGACGCCCGGACCCTGAGCACGGGCCGAGCCCTGTCCGAGGAGGAGAAGGCGCGCCGTGAGCGCCTGCGCGTCTTCGCCGGCGGCATCGTCGAGTTCCACTGGCAGGCCGACGGACGCCATCTGCTCTTCCCCGTGGAGGGCGTGCTCCATCGCCTCGACGCCGCGACCGAGGGGGCCGCGCCGCGGCCCCTCACGGACCCGGACGCCTTCGTGACCGACGCCCGCCCGCTCCCCGGCCGCGACGCCGTGGCCTTCGTGCAGGACCGGGACCTCTGGGTCCTCGAGGGCGACGGTCCCGCCCGGCGCCTCACCCACGAGGGCGGAGGGACCGTCTCCCTGGGACTCGCGGACTTCGTCGCCGCCGAGGAGATGCACCGGTACCAGGGCTGGTTTCCCTCCCCGGACGGGACCCGCATTGCCGCGGTCCGCGTCGACGAGGCACCGATCCCCGTGTCGTACCGCTACGAGATCGACGGCGACGGCTTCCGCGTGGAGGCCCAGCACTATCCCTACACGGGCGGGCCGAACGCCGCCGTGCGCCTCGCCGTCGTGGACGTCGCCGACGGTGCCCTGCGCTGGCTCGACTGGGGCGCGGAGCGCTTCGAATACCTCGCCCGCATCGACTGGCTGCCGGACGGCTCGGGCCTGCTCGTGCAGCGGCAGACCCGCGACCAGCGCACGCTCGAGCTCGTGGAGCTGCCCCTGGGCGGCTCCGAACGCGTCGTGCTCACGGAGCGCGCGGACACCTGGGTGAACCTCGGCGACGAGCTCCACGTGCTCCGGGACGGCCGGACCCTGCTCTGGGGCTCCGAACGGGACGGCCCCCGCCGCCTCTACCGGGTCGACCGGGCCACCGGCGAGACCGCGCCGCTCTCGCCGGAGGAGGGAAGCGTCCTGCGCCTCGTGGCCGTGGACGAGGCCGCCGGGGAAGCGCTCGTGGAGGCGAACTTCGGCGATCCGACGCGCCGCGGGCTCTGGGCCCTGCCCCTCGCGGGCGGCGCGCCCCGGCGCCGGACCCCGGAGGCCGGCTGCCACACGGTCCGCCCGGCGCCGGACTTCGCGACCTTCCTCGACCGGGAGGAGGGCCTGCGCCAGCCGCCGCGCCTGGTGCTCCGGGACGCCGACGGCAGCGAGCGAAGGGTGCTCGTCCCCAACGACCCGTGCGAGGCGCGGCACCCCTATCACCCCTTCCTGGGCAGCCATCGAGAGCCGGAGCTCGGCACGCTCGTCGCCGCCGACGGCCAGCGGCTCCACTACCGGCTGACGATGCCCACGGGGCACGAGCACGGCGGGCGCCATCCGGTCGTGCTGGCCGTCTACGGCGGCCCGGGCGTCCAGCGCGTGCAGGACGCCTGGCCGCCGCTCGTGCACCAGTACTTCGCCCGCCGCGGCTGGGGCGTGCTCGAGCTGGACAACCGCGGCTCCTCGGGGCGCGGGCGCACCTTCGAGGCGCCGATCCATCGTCGGCTCGGGGAGGCGGAGGTCACCGACCAGCTCGTCGGCGTCGACTTCCTCGCGGCCCTGCCCTGGGTGGATCCGGCGCGGATCGCCGTCTTCGGGCACAGCTACGGGGGCTACATGGCCCTGCTCTGCCTCGCACGCCATCCGGAGCGCTTCCGCGCGGCGGTCTCCGTGGCGCCGGTGACCGACTGGATGCTGTACGACACGCACTACACGGAGCGCTACCTCGACCATCCGGAGGCCAATCCGGAGGGCTACGCCGCCTCCGCCGTCTTCTCCCGGCTCGACGGCCTCGCCGCGGCGCCGCCAGGGGCGCTGCTGCTCATGCACGGCATGGCCGACGACAACGTGCTCTTCACCCACACGACGCGGCTCATGAAGGCGCTGCAGGACCGGGGCGTGCAGTTCGAGCTCATGACCTACCCCGCCGCCAAGCACGGCCTCGCCGGCCGGGCCGTCTCGCTGCACCGTTTCCGTCTGATCGAGTCCCACCTCGCGCGCTGCTTCGGGGAGTCCGCCCCGTGAGTCCCTGGACGATCCGCCGGGCCGCGCCCGAGGACGCCGGCCGGCTCGTCGACTTCGCCGTCGCCATGGCGCTCGAGACCGAGCACAGGACGCTCGCGCGCGAGACCGTGGAGGCGGGGATCCGCGCGTTTCTCGCCGATGCCGCGCTCGGGGAATGCCTCGTGGCCGTGGACGAGACCGGCGCCGTCGTCGGCACCCTCTCCGTGACCTTCGAATGGAGCGACTGGCGCAACGGCGTCTTCTGGTGGATCCAGAGCGTCTACGTCGCGCCGGCGCAGCGTCGTCAGGGCGTCTTCGGGGCGCTCCACGCCGAGCTCGAGGGGCGTGCGCGGCGCACGCCGGGCGTCATCGGCCTTCGGCTCTACGTGGAGCGCGACAACGCGCGCGCCATGGCCACCTACCGGGCCCTGGGGATGAGCGAGACGCCCTACCGGGTCTTCGAGACGGAGTTCGGCTCGGCGAAGGACTGACGCGTCCGCGGAAACGCCCGGTGGAAGTTCTCCGTGGTCGCTTCCGCCAGCGCCTCGAGGGCCATGCCCCGGACCTCGGCCACGCATTCCGCCACCCGGCGCACCCGGGCGGGCTCGTTGGGACGCCCGCGCCAGGGCGCCGGCGAGAGCCAGGGGGCGTCGGTCTCCACGAGCAGGCGTTCGAGGGGCAGGCGCCGGACCACGTCGCGCAGGGCCTCGGCGCTGCGGAAGGTGACGATGCCGGAGATCGAGATCCAGTAGTTGTGGTCCATGGCCGCGACGGCCGTGGCCCAGTCCTCGGCGAAGCAGTGCAGGACGCCGCCGTGCGCCGGATCACCGTGGCGCGCGACGAGGGCGAGCGTGTCCGTGCGCGCCTCCCGCGTATGCACCACCACCGGCAGCCCCGCGGCGCCGCCGGCCTCGAGATGGCGCGCGAAGCTCTCCCGCTGCGCCTCCCGGTCCGCGAGGCCCGCCTCGTCGTCCTTGAAGTAGTCGAGGCCGGTCTCCCCGACCCCGACGACGACGGGATCCGCGAGCGCCGCGCGCACCGTCTCCCAGGGCTCCGGCGCCCCGGTCACGGCGAGGGGATGGATCCCGGCGGTGGCCCAGACGTCCGGACGTTCGCGGGCGAGGTCGAGGACCCCCGGGAGCCCGGCCGGATCGGCGCCGATGCAGAGGAAGCCGGTGACGCCCTGGGCACGGGCCGCGTCGAGGGCGGCGTCGAGGTCGCCGCCGTGGGGATCGAGATCCAGATGATCGAGATGGCAGTGCGAGTCGACGAGCACGGGCGCGGGCTCCGGCGGGAGCCGGTCACATGGTGTGCGTGGGGCGGTCCGACTCGAGGGAGCCGGCGAGGTAGGTCTCGATCTTGGCGCGGGCCACGTCGTCCTGGTCGTTGAACTGGACGCCGATGCCCGCGGCCCGGTTGCCCTGGGCCCCCTTCGGCGTGACCCAGATGACCTTGCCGGCCACGGGAATCTTCTCCGGCTCGTCCATGAGATTCAGGAGCATGAACACCTCGTCGCCGAGCTGGTAGTCCTTGTTCGTGGGGATGAACAGACCACCGTTGCGCACGAAGGGCATGTACGCCGCATAGAGGACGGCCTTGTCCTTGATCGCCAGGGACAGGATGCCGTTGCGGATGCCTCTACGCGCGGCCATGAGGGTTCCGGAAGGTGACGCGTGTCACGGAGTCTAGGACCTCGCCCGGAGCCACGCCACCGCCGCGCGCGACGGCCGGGAGCGCGCCGGCGACGGGGCGCAGGGCCCGTGGCCCGTTCCGTGCTGCGTCACCGGTTGCGCCGGGGACGCAGGCCCAGGAGCACGTCCTCGAGGAGGAGGGCGGGATTCGGGTTCGCCGTCGACTCGAGGGCCCTGCGCGCCTGCAGCACGCGCTCGAGCTGCCGGTGCACGAGGGGATCCGCGCCGGCCTCGTCCCGCGCCCGCCGGACGAGACGCCGGTAGGCGAGCTCGAGCACCAGCGCGGCGCGCTCGCGCTGGGCGCCGGCGTCGAGTCGCGGCGCGCCGTGCACGAGCGGCGCCGGATCCGCGCCCCCGAGCACGGAGCCGACCTCACGGTCCAGGGCGACGGCGTCCTCCTCGGCGAGCTGCAGGGCCCGGAGCGGCGCGTCCCCCGCGAGCTCGAGGAGCGCGCGCGCGTCCGCGCCCGGATCGACGCGGCCGGCGATCCACCGCTCCGCCGCCTCCCGGGACCCCGGGGCCAGCGGGACCCGCTGGCAGCGGGAGCGGATCGTCGCCAGCACGCGGCTCGCCTCGTGGGTCACGAGCAGCAGGTGCGTGCGCGATCCGGGCTCCTCGAGCCGCTTGAGCAGGGCGTTCGCGGCGTTCGCGTTGAGTTCCTCGGCGAGTTCGAGCACCACGACGCGGGCCCCGCCCTGCCCCGCCGTGCGCACGAGGAACTCGCCGAGCTCCCGTACCTGATCCACCGTGATCTGCTGACGCAGCCGGGCACCGTCGCGCGTCGGCGTGCGCTGGACGATGCGTGCGTCCGGATGGGTGAGCAGGTCCGCGTCGGCGCTCTCCTCGCCCCAGGCGAAGCCCTCGGGGTCCGCGGGGACGAGGCCGAGGAGCCGGCGGGCGAACTGCCGCGCCAGGAACCGCTTGCCCCAGCCCCGGGGTCCGTCGAGGAGCAGCGCGTGGGGCAGCCGGCCCGCCTCCACGAGCTGACCGAGGCGCTCCCAGGGCCCGGCATGCCAGGGCGCGACGGGAGGCGCGCCGGTCACGGCTTCGCCGTCCGCTGCAGGAAGGCGTCGACGGCCCCCGTGACCCGCATCCGGACCGCGTCGACGTCCCCGGAGGCGTCGATCACGGCGAAGCGCCCGGGCTCGGCCTCGGCGCGCGCGAGATAGGTCGCGCGCACGCGCTCGAAGAAGCGCTCGGACTCGCGCTCGAAGCGGTCCGGCGCCCCGCGGGCACGCATGCGTTCGAGCCCCTGCGCCGGCGGCAGGTCGAGGTAGAGCGTGAGGTCCGGCCACAGCTCGCCGTGCACGAGCTCCGCGAGCCGCGCGATCGCCGCCGCGTCGATGCCCCGGCCTCCCCCCTGGTAGGCGAAGGTCGCGTCCGTGAAGCGGTCGCAGAGCACCCACCGTCCCGCCGCGAGCGCCGGGCGGATGCGCCGGGCGAGGTGCTGGGCACGGGCCGCGAACACGAGCAGGAGCTCCGCGAGCGGATCGACGGTCTCCTCCGCCTCCTCGAGGAGCAGGTCCCGCACGCGCTCGGCGAAGGGCGTGCCTCCGGGCTCCCGGGTGAGCTCCACGGTCAGCCCCCGCGCCTCGAGGTGCGCGCGGAGCGCGGCGATCTGCGTGCTCTTGCCCACCCCCTCGCCGCCCTCGACGGTGAGGAAGCATCCCGGTTCCGTCATGGGCGAGGTGCCTCCCCGTCCTGCGCGCCCGCGGCGGCGGCCGGCGGGCTCGACCGGTAGTCCTCCCGCCGCCCCTCCAGCTGATAGCGGCGCACGGCGGCACGATGGGCCTCGAGGGTCGCGGAGAACTCGGAGGAGCCGTCTCCCCGGGCCACGAAGTAGAGCGCGTCCGTCTCCGGCGGATCGACGGCCGCCTCGAGGGCCGCGCGCCCGGGCAGTGCGATCGGCGTCGGCGGCAGGCCCCGGTGCACGTAGGTGTTCCAGGGCGTGGGCCGGGTCAGGTCGGCGCGGGTGAGATTCCCGTCGAAGTCCTCGCCGAGGCCGTAGATGACCGAGGCGTCCGTCTGCAGGCGCATGCCGCGCGCGAGCCGACGCAGGAACACGGCGGCGATCAGGCCCCGGTCCTCGGGCAGCCCCGTCTCCTTCTCCACGAGGGACGCGAGGATCAGCGCTTCCTCCGCCGACTCCAGCGGCAGGCCGAAGGCGCGTCGGCCCCAGACCTCCTCGAGGATCCGGTCCATGCGCTCGGCGGCACGCTCCAGCAGGTCGAGGTCGCGCGCCCCGGCGACGTAGTCGTAGCTGTCGGGAAAGAAGCGTCCCTCGGGCGAGAGGCCCGGGCGGCCGAGGCGCGCCATGAGCGCCTCGTCCGACAGTTCACCGACGGTCTGCTCGAGGCGCGGCGCGGCCGCGAGGGCCCGGCGCACCTCGGCGAAGCGCCAGCCCTCCAGGAGCGTGAGCCGGCGCTGGAGCACGCGCCCCTCGACGAGCTGCCCGAGGAGGCCGCGCAGGTCCGTGCCCGGCTCGATGCGGTACTCGCCGGCCTGGATCCGGTCCGCGTCGCCGGTGAGTCGTCCCCAGGCCACGAGGAGCCGTGGCTGCGTCAGCACCCCGGCGCGCTCGAGCGCCCGGGCGACGGCGGACAGGCTCGCGCCCCGCTCCACCTCGTGCACGGCGGCGTCCTCGATCGGCAGGGGCCGCTCGAGGAGCCACGCGACCCGCCAGGCCCCGAGGGCGAGGAGCAGCGCCGTCGCCGAAAGGAGCAGGGCGAGCGCGCGCATCAGACGCACGAGGCCGCCCCTTCCGGGCAGGCGAATCGGTCGCTGCCCAGTTCCGCAGCGAAGCGTTCCGCCAGGGCGCTCGCCCAGGGCCCGGGCGCCGACCCTTCGAAGAGGACCGTGCCGTCTCCGTCGACGCGCGTGACCGCGCGCACCCCGACCACCGCATTGGTCAGGAAGACCTCGTCCGCGTCCCGGAGCGACGCCGCGGGAATCCGCCCGGGCGCCACCGCCTCGACGCCGAGCGCCGCGTGCAGCGCCGCGTCCCCGAGGAGCCGCTCGCGCACGACCCCGGCGACGCCGGATTCCTCCAGGGACGGCGTGTGCAGCACGGCGCCGCGGCGCAGGAACAGGTTGCTCGCGGTGCCGCACACGAGGGCCCCGGCGCCGTCCTCCATGAGCCCCTCGAACCAGCGCGCATCGTCCCACTCGGCCCGCGCGAGCACCTGCTCGAGGCGTCCGAGGGTCTTCGCGCCGGCCGTGGCCGGGGAGCGGGCGACGGGCGTGCGGCAGAGCCGCACGGCGACCGCGGGTGCGGGCAGGGGCGGGCACGGCCCCGGGTGGAAGGCGAGGATCACGCGGGGACGGGGCGCGTCCGGCGGCCGGTAGCCCCGGGGACCGGAGCCGCGGGTGACCGTGACGCGGAGCACGCCGTCGTCGGCCTGCACGAGCGCTTCCGCCTCGTGGCCGAGGGCCTCGAGGCGCTGCGCCGGGAGCGGCAGGCCGAGGCGCGTGCAGTCGCGCCGGAGCACCGCGACGTGGTCGGCCCAGCGCCAGGGCCGGCCACCGTCGATGCGCACGGTGCGGAAGACGCCGTCGCCGTAGGCGAGCCCCCGGTCGTCGACGGGCACGGAAGGCACTTCCCCGGCCGGGGCCGGCCGGCCGTCGACGAGGACCCGGGCCTCCCCCACCGTCCTCGTGGCCTCAGGCGACGCGCCGGAAGACCAGCGTGCCGTTCGTCCCGCCGAAGCCGAAGGAGTTCGACAGCGCCGCGTCGAGCTTCATCTCGCGCGCCGTGTTCGGCACGTAGTCGAGGTCGCACTCGTCGCCGGGGGCGTCGAGGTTGATGGTGGGCGGCGCTACCCCGTCGCGGATGGCCAGCACGCAGAAGATGGCCTCCACGGAGCCGGCCGCGCCGAGCAGGTGGCCGATCATGGACTTCGTCGAGCTCACGGCCACGCGCGTGTCGGCGCCGAAGACGGTCTTGATGGCGCGCGTCTCCGCCACGTCACCGACCTGCGTGGAGGTGCCGTGCGCGTTGATGTAGTCGACGTCGGAGGCGTCCATGCCGGCCGAGCGGAGCGCGTTGCGCATGGAGGCCACGGCGCCGGCGCCGTCCTCCGGCGGGCTCGTGATGTGGTGCGCGTCGCCGCTCATGCCGAAACCGGCGAGCTCGGCGTAGATGCGCGCGCCCCGCGCCTTCGCGTGCTCGTACTCCTCGAGGACGATCACTCCCGCGCCGTCGCCGAGCACGAAGCCGTCCCGGTCCCGGTCCCAGGGACGCGAGGCCCGGGCGGGATCGTCGTTGCGCTGGGACAGCGCCTTCATGGAGGAGAAGGCGGCCAGGGGCACGGGCGACGTGGCCATCTCGGCGCCGCCGGCGACCATGACGTCCACGTCGCCGTCGCGGATCAGGCGCCCGGCGAGGCCGATGTTGTGGGTGCCCGTCGTGCAGGCGGTGACGATGGCGAGGTTCGGCCCCTTCATGCCGTAGCGGATCGAGATGTTGCCCGAGATCATGTTGATGACGCTGCCGGGCACGAAGAAGGGGGAGACGCGCCGCGGACCGCTCTTCTGCAGCACCTCGTGCGTGCGCTCGATGGTGACGATGCCGCCGATGCCGGAACCGATGGACACCCCGTAGCGATGGGCGTCCTCCTCGGGGACGTCGAGGCCCGCGTCCTCGATCGCCTGGATCGCGGCCGCCATGCCGTACTGGACGAAGACGTCGACGCGCCGCGCGTCCTTCGGATCCATGTAGGCGGAGGGATCGAACCCCTTCACGCTGGCAGCGAAGCGGACGCTGAAGTCGCTGACGTCGAAGTCCTCGATCGTGGCCGCACCGCTGCGTCCGGCGCGGATTCCCTCCCAGGAGGACGCGACGTCGAGGCCGACGGGCGTCAGCATCCCGAGGCCCGTCACCACGACTCTTCTGCCGCTCATGCGATGTCTCCAGCCAGAAATTCCGGACCGCCCCGCAGCGGCCCGTCAGGATAGCCGATCGCGCCCTGCGCAGGACCGGCCACGGCCACGGCGCCGACCCGGCACCGCGACGCACCGGCCGGGGCTCCGCGACCTCCCGAAAGAAGAAAGCCGCTCCACGCGGACGCGGATGCGGCTTTCCGGGAACCGGAACGGGCGTCGGCCCCCGCCGACG
>JAZBPF010000019.1:0-3455 GCA_036351515.1 Pseudomonadales bacterium
GCCGTCACCAAGGCCGACTGTCCCACCTGCCGGCTCGTCGAGCCGGCGCTCCGCGAACTCGCCCGGCGCCATGCGCTCGAGATCCTGAACCAGGACGCCCCGGACTTCCCCGCGGTGCCCGGCGCGAGCGTCCGCCACGACGTCACCCTCGAGGCGAGCGACGCCCTCGGCGTGGAGATCGTTCCCACCATCGTGCGCTTCGACGACGAGGGCGAGGCGGGGCGTACGGAGGGCTGGGACCGGGAGCAGTGGCGGGCGCTCACGGGTCTCGCGGAGCTCGGCGCGGACCTGCCACCGTTCCGTCCCGGCTGCGGTTCCCTCACGGTGGACTCGGCGCACGCTGCCCGGCTGGCGGCGGGGCGCCGCCTCACGGCCCGCCGCATCGAGCTCGGGGAGCTCGAGGATCCGGTGGAGGCCTGCTACGCGCGGGGCTGGAGCGACGGGCTGCCCGTGGTCCCGCCGACGCCGGAGCGGGTCGCGCGCATGCTCACGGGCACGCACCGCGATCCGGGCGAGATCCTCGGCGAGGTGCCGCCGGACCTCGTGCCCTGCACGGTGGAGAAGGTCGCCGTGAACGCGGTCCTCGCGGGCTGCCTGCCCGAGTATCTTCCGGTCGTGCTCGCGGCGGTGGAGGCGGCGCTCGAGGAGCCGTTCTGCATGCACGGCCTCCTCGCCACCACCTACTTCTCCGGGCCCATGGTCGTCGTGAGCGGCCCGATGGCCCGGCGCATCGGCATGAACGCCGGTGGCAACGCCCTCGGCCAGGGCAACCGGGCGAACGCGACCATCGGCCGGGCGCTGCAGCTCGTGATCCGGAACGTCGGCGGCGGGCGGCCCGGCGGCGTCGATCGGGCCACGCTCGGCAATCCGGGCAAGTACACCTTCTGCTTCGCCGAGGACGAGGATCCCGCCTGGACGAACCTCGCCGAGGACGCCGGGCTGCCGCGGGAGCGGAGCACGGTGACGCTGTTCGCCGCCGACGGCGTGCAGGGCATCGTCGACCAGAAGGCGCGGGATCCCGAGTCCCTCTGCCGCTCCTTCGCGAGCGGCCTGCGCGTCGTGAGCCATCCGAAGATGGTGCAGGCGGCGGACGCCTTCCTGGTGGTGACGCCGGAGCACGCCCGCGTCTTCCACGACGCGGGCTGGTCCAAGGAACAGGTGGTGGCGCGCTTGCGCGAGCTGCTCACGATCGACGGCGCGGAGCTCGTGCGCGGCGCCGGCGGCGTCGCCGAGGGGATTCCCGAGTCCCTCGCCGACCGGCGGATCTGCAAGTTCCGGGAAGGGGGCCTGCGCATCACCCGGGCCGGTGGCGGGGCCGGGATGTTCTCGGCGATCATCGGCGGCTGGGGCGCGAGCGGACGGATCGGCAGTTCGCCCGTGACCCGCGTGATCGAGGAATCCGTTCAGGAGGAAGCATGAGCGAGCGCATCCTGCTCGACCCGGGATCCGAAAGGGATCCCGTGCAGCGCGAACCGCGGACGCCGCCGTCGTCCGTCGAGGGCCTCGTCGTGGGGCTGCTCGACATCTCCAAGCCGCGCGGCGACGTCTTCCTCGATGCGATCGAGGAACGCCTCGTCGCCGAGGGGGCGACCGTCCGGCGCTACGCGAAGCCCACCTTCACGCGCCCCGCGCCCACGGCCCTGCGGCAGCAGATCGCCGAGGAGTGCGACCTCGTGGTCGAGGGGCTGGCCGACTGAGGGTCCTGTACGTCGTGCAGTCTGCATGACATCAGCGACCTGGACGGCCGCGGCATCGCCGGGGGCTTCGTGGCCTCCGAGGAGTTCCGGGAAGCGGCGCGTGCCCAGGGCGACGCGCTCGGCTTCCATGCGCGGGCGGTCTTCGTCCCGCACCCGATCCAGGACCGGACCGACGAGGAGATGCGCGTGCTCGCGCGCGAGGCCTTCGAGGCGGTGCTGGGGATGATCCGCCGACCCGGCGAAGGCCGACCCGGCGAAGGCCGACCTGGCGAAGGCTGACACGGCACCGGACGAAGGTCCGGCGCCGGGGTGGAAGCGCCCACGCGATGCGCGTGGGCGCTGCCGCGCCTCAGCGCGGCTGCATGCGGATGGAACCGTCGAGGCGGATCGTCTCGCCGTTGAGGTAGGTGTTCTCCACGATGTGCACCGCCAGCGCCGCGTACTCCGGGGCGTTGCCGAGGCGCTTGGGGAACTGGACCATCTCGATGAGCGGCAGGCGGACCTGGTCCGGTGCCCCCATCATCATCGGCGTCTCGAAGATTCCCGGCGCGATCGTGCACACGCGGATGCCGTTGCGCGAGAGGTCGCGGGCGATGGGGAGCGTCATGCCCGCCACGCCGGCCTTGGAGGCGCTGTAGGCGGCCTGGCCGACCTGGCCGTCGAAGGCGGCCACGGAGGCCGTGTTCACGATCACGCCGCGCTCGCCGTCCTCGTTCACCGGATCGTTCTTCGCCATCTGCTCGGCGCACAGGCGCAGCGTGTTGAAGGTGCCGATCAGGTTCACGCCGATCACGAAGTTGAACGTCTTCAGCGGCATGGCGCCTTCCTTGCCGAGCGTGCGCGCGGCGGCGCCGATGCCGGCACAGTTCACGTTCACGTGGATCGCGCCGAAACGCTCCATGGTCCCGGCGACCGCCGCCTCCACGGAATCCTCCTCCGCGACGTTGACCTTGAAGGCCGCCGCGTCGGGGCCGAGCTCCTTCGCGGTGGCCCGGGCGAGGTCCTCGTTGAGGTCGAAGATGGCGACCTTGCCGCCCGCCGCGATCACCTTCTCGGCGGTGGCCTTGCCGAGTCCGGATGCGCCGCCCGTGATGACGGCAACCTTGTCCTTCAGCTCCATGGGACCTCTCTTCGTCGTCGTGCTGGTGGATGTGCGGCACGGGCCCCGGGCCCGCGCGGCGGCGTAGTGTACTCGCTCGTCCGCGGCGGTGCGTTCGCCCGCTGTGCGGGCTTCCCACGGGTGCCGGAGTCGCCACGCCCGTGGGAAGCGCACGCAGTGCGCGATGTTCCGAGGCATGGATCGAGAACCCCGTGTTTCCCACGGTGCGTCGAGCCCGGCCGGCATCGCCCGCTGCGCGGGCTTCCCACAGTTGCCGGAAACGCCACGCCCGTGGGAAGCGCACGCAGTGCGCGATCTCCTCAGTGCAGATCGAGACCCGCGAGGCTGCCTTCGGCGCGCCAGTCCTCGAGCACCTGGAAGAACGCCGGCGCCCCCGCGCCGTAGTTCGCGTTCTGCAGCAGACGCTCGTGCGGCTTGCCCTCGTTGTTGTAGTAGCCCGGCGTGCAGGAGGCGAGGAACTCCTCGTTCAGCCGCGCGAGCTGGACGATGGTCCTCACCCAGGCCTCCTCGGCCTCGGCCGTGGCCTCGAGCACCCGGTGGTTGGCCTTCGCCGTCTCCGTGAGGAGGTAGGCGATGTGCTTCGACTGCTCGTTCAGCGCGTGCGGGTAGTTCGCCGTGAAGCCCGTCTGCAGCGTCGC
>JAZBPF010000020.1:0-4457 GCA_036351515.1 Pseudomonadales bacterium
AGCTCGCGATCCGCGCCGCTCGCGTCCGGATCCAGGTGCCGGTAGGGACGCCGGGTGGTCCGCAGGGGCGCGTCCTCGCGCAGCAGCGCGAACTCGGGCTCCCCCTGCGCGTGGCCCTGCAGCAGTTCGTAGTTCCGGTACACGTCCCCGGAGCCGAGCAGGACGTAGTGCGGCACGAGGTCATCCAGAACCCGCAGCAGCCGCTCCGAGGTGCGCGCGGTCATGGCGAGGAGATCGACCAGCGCCTCGATCCCCTCTCGCCGACAGAACTCGGCGATCTCGTCCGGCCGCGTCCGGTCCAGGCGCACAGGTCGAGCCATGCTCGCAACAGAGTCCCGAAGGCTGCGCGCGGCCGCCGTCACCTCGTGCCCCGCCGCCACGAGCCGCGCGACGAGAGGTGGTCCGATGAATCCGGTCGCGCCGAGCACGAGCACACGCATGGGAACGACCTAGCGCCCGGTGGCCGTGCGCGCCCTCGGATGCTGCGCACGGTCTTCTGCCCCGCGCGAGGGCACGGCCTCCGTCTCGACACCCGATCGACCCAACGCCTCGCGCAGATCCTCGTGAAGCCAGACCATCCGGTCCAGGAACCACAGCTTGGTGAGCATCGCGACGGTCAGACCCAGCAGCGTCAGCAGCGGATCGAGTCGCACGAGCCCGACCAGGAGCACCAGGGCACCGATCGCGGAAGCGCCCGACAGCAGGCGCACGACCCGGCGGTGGTGCCGCGGGAGATCGACGGCGTCGTGGGCGAGCCAGAGCCGCTCCCCGAGGACGCCACGCGACATCCAGTGATCGGTCGACGCGGGAGGCCGGAAGACCCTCGGGTTCGCCCACGCCCAGAGCCCCACGAGCAGAACCGGCAGCAGGAACCACCACCCGATCCACAGTCGGCTCCAGGCGGCGAGGACCAGAAGCGGCAGGATCGTCACCCGCGACCAGCCGCTCCAGGGATTGCAGTGGCGAGCCCAGGTGTCGTCGTCCATGGCCATGAGCCGCTGGGAAAGCTGGCCGAGACCGGAAACCTTCGGCATGTCCCACTCCTCCGGGTCCGAGGGTTCACCCTCACGGTACGCGACCGGCCCGGGGCCCTGCCATGCCGTCCTTGCCGAGCCAGCCATGCCTCCGGAGAGCGCCGGCGGTTGGCCTCTGCTGCATGGCCACCGCCACGGTCGGGAACGTGCGGAACCCGCGGTGAGCGCGCGCGAATTGGCGGCGGGGGCATCCCGGAGTTTCGCTGACGCGCTCGCGGAGGAAGCACGTGCACGCTCGAGAGCCGCTCCCTGCGCTCGCTCGGCGTACACGAACCGGGAGAAATCGGGGTCCCCAGCGACCGAACCTGCGGAGCCGCGACTTCGGGGATTTCGTCATCCAGCCGGAGCACTCGGAGAACCTGGCGGACGCGGCGCTCCTGCAAGAACGACCATGCGCAGGAAGTCCTGTCCAAGACGGCTGCCTCGCGAGGGAGTAGCCCCGCCTTCCTGCGATGGGCGAACCCGACTGATCGATGGCCCCTGCGCGGAATACCCAGAGTGCGTGCACGACGAGCGCTCGCCTCGTCTCCTCATCGACCTCCGCAAGCGAAAATCGGCCTGCCCGGCCGAGTCCCGGCGCATGCGCATCTCCACCATTGGTCGCGCCTCATGCTGGAGCAGACTCCGCACACCATGAGTGCACAGCGTCATCATCGTGCATCCAGCGTGGTACCGTGTTTCGCGCGGGAGGGGCGCCACAGCGCAGTCGACACGCCGCATGCAGCAGCTTCGCTGCCACGGCGGCACGCGACTTGCGTGGAGGTCCTTGGTCAAACCCGCTTCTGGTCACGAACAATCGGGGGGGAATCATGATGAACGGGAATCGAAGACTTGCTGCCGTCTCGGCGGCCGTCGCCGGCCTGCTGTGGGGAGCGCCGAGCCCGGTGCTCGCCGAGGCAGAAGAGGAAGAGACTCGGAACATCGAGGAAGTCACGGTGCAGGGTCGGCGGATCTCGCAGACCGACATGGCGATCGGCGTCGACGAGACGAGCAACACGGTGGCCGTCACGCGCGCGGAGCTGCTTTCGGCGCCGTCGGGCATCTCCGGCCTGAAGATGCTGGAGAACCTGCCCGGCTTCAACGTGCAGACCGACGGCGCGCTCGGTCTCTACGAATTCGGAAACTCGGTACAGGTCCGCGCCTTCAACCTGCCACAGATCGGCTTCGTGCTGAACGGCATTCCCATGGGCCGCTCCGACGCCTTCGGCGGCAGCCCGATCTTCCGCTACGTCGACAACGAGAACCTCGCGTCGGTGGTCGCCTCGCCGGGGGCAGGAGACGTCTCCGGCCCCAGCTACGCGACGCTCGGTCCGATCGCCTTCTACGAGGCCATCGAACCGTCCGAGGATTTCGGGGTGATGGCTGCGTACACGGCTGGACAGTTCAATCTTGAACGCAGTTTCGTGCGCATCAACACGGGGAACATCGGCGGGTTCCGCGGCTACGTCAGCCGATCCAAGACCGACAGCGACCTCTGGCGCGGCCCGGGCGACATCGACCGGGAGCACTGGGAGGGCCAGGTTCGCTACGACCTCACCGAGAACACCATGCTCAAGGGGTCCTTCGTCAGCAACGACTTCTTCGACTACGACTCGCCGTCTGCACCAGAGGCGACCTTCGAGCAGGACTACGACTTCGGCTATCTGCCGTTCGTCCCGAACAGCTGCATCGCGCCCGATCCCGGTGTATTCGACTTCGATCAGGACGGAGACATCGACGGCGACGACTTCACGCCCGTGTTCACGGACGGAAGCTGTACGCAGTACTTCGAGGACCGCGTGAACATCCGCGACGACAAGCTCTATTCCCTGGGCGTCGTCTCGCAGCTCACGTCGACCTTCTCCGTCGACGCCACCTGGTACTACGAGGACAAGGACGGCTTCGGCGTCTCCCCGGACAGCTACGGCAACTCCCGCGGCATCTTCCTGCGGCAGCAGGCTGCCGGCCTCGACGTGGTGCATCCCCGGGGCGTCCAGTACGGTCTCTCCACCGTCGGCGGTGACCGCCAGGGCGCCGTGGTGGACTTCGGCCTCGAGCTCGCGAATCACTCGATCAGCTTCGGCGGCTGGATCGAGGACGAGACCTACAACCGCACGCAGCTGCGGCTGAACAAGACGGCAGGCAGTGCGGACGGCCAGGTGCTCCCCGACGAGGTGGCCTACTTCCGCCGCGACTACGAGACCACCCGGGAGACGCTCCAGCTCTATCTCTCCGACACGATCCGTCTCCTGGACGATCGCCTGTCGCTCGAGATCGGCTTCAAGAGCCTGTCCATCGACTACGGCCTGGAGGGCTTCCGGGACTTCAACGACTACGAGGTCGACTCGGGACCGGGCTTCGGCCCCGCGGACATCGAGGCCGACTACTCCGACTCCTTCCTGCCCATGATCGGCTTCGTGTACCAGCTCGATCGGAACACGCAGGTGTTCGGCTCCTACGGGGAGAACTACGCGCTCCCCCAGGGCGCCGACGACATCTTCGACAACGCGGTGAGCTTCACACCGGAGCAGCCCGACGCCGAGGAAGCGCAGAACTGGGAACTCGGCATCCGGACCAATCGCGCGAACTACAACGGCACCCTCGCCCTCTTCTACACCGCCTTCGACAACCGCCTGTTCCAGTCGAACGTCTTCAATCCGGCCACGGAGCAGCCGGAGGCGTTCTTCGTGAATGGCGGCGAGTCGACGGCGTACGGCATCGAGCTGAGCGGCGTCGTTCAACCCGAGGTGTTCCAGTCGCAGGTCTACTTCGACGCGAACTTCTCCTACAAGATCGCGGAGCTCGAGGACGGCTTCAACGGCAATCCAGCCGGTAGCCAGCTGCCGGACAGCCCCGAGTGGCTCGTCACGACCGGCATGACCTGGGAGCCCACGAACTGGCTCGTGGCCAACCTCTCGGCGAAGTACACGAGCGAGCGCTACTCGGATTTCAGCGAGAACGTCGAACTCGAGAGCTACACCGTCGTGAGCGCCTACGTGGACGTGGGCGGGCCGAACCGCTTCGGCGTGCCCGAGAACCTGCGTCTGCGCGTGAACGTCGACAACCTCCTCGACGAGGAGGCCTTCGCCTTCGCGTTCACCGGCTCGACCTTCGGGCGGCCGCTGAACGAGCGTACGGTGCAGGCGACGCTGACCTACGAGCTCTGAGCCGAAGATCGGCGGTCTCGCGCCCCGAGCGGGGCGCGAGACCGCGTGTTCGGACTCCGCGACCCGTGCCGTCGGATCCCTCTCCGGCCGGGCTCAGGACTCCCTTCGTTCGCGCGCCTTCGACGCCGCGCGGTGCACGCGACCCCAGCGGCGACTCCGGGCACGGGCCTCGGCGACCGTCTCCGTGGCATAGCGCTCCTCTCGCTGCAGCTTGCGGAAGCGTGGGAGCCGGTCGGCCTCGAGTTCGCCTGCCTCGATGGCGGCGCGGACCGCGCAC
>JAZBPF010000021.1:0-3242 GCA_036351515.1 Pseudomonadales bacterium
AGGCGAGGCAGCCCTCGGCGACTGGAACGCCGGCCCGGCGCCAGCGCTCCGCCTCCGGCCCGTCGCCGGCCGCGCGCTCGCGCATGCCCTCGAGGACGCGCTCGGCCGCGGCGAAGCGTCCCGCCGCGGCATGGCCCAGCACCCAGTGCACGTCGCAGAACGCGAGAAGGTGGTCCCCGTCCCGCACCGGGATCGCGTCGGCGACGGTCTCCCGGGCCGCGCGCACGTCGACGCCGCGGAGTGCGAGGCGCTCGAGGAGCGCCACGTCGTTGCAGAGGTCCAGGTACTCCTCGCTGTCCGCGATCCGGTAGCGCGCCTCGAAGTCCCGTGCGACCGCGTCCGCCCCCTCCGTCTCGAGGGCGAAGAGGGCCCGGTGCCAGCGCAGGTGCCCGTCCATGGTGCCGGCGCCGGCCCAGTGCGTCGCGTGGCCGTCGATCCAGGCGGTGCCCTCCCCGGGCGCCCCCCGCGTCTCGAGGCAGTGCGCGACGGCGTGGATCGCCCAGGGATCGTCCGGGCCGAGCGCGCAGGCCTGTCGCCCGCACTGCTCCGCCTCCCCGAGACGGCCGTTCTCCTCGAGGGCGAAGGCCCGCACGCCCAGGTAGCGCGAATAGCGGGGGACCGTCGGGTCCCAGGCGTCGGCGACCCGGTCCACGGAGTGCAGCATCGGGCCCCCGCCGCCGGCGTAGAAGTGCCCGAACTGGGCGAGCTTGAGCGCGAGGAAGTCGCGCGGCGTCTCCTCGAGGATCCGCTCCCAGAGCGCCAGGGCCCGGTCGTCGGCCCCGCCGGTCCAGGCGACGACGGCCTCCGCATGGAGCCGCTCCCGCGGCGTGCCGCGGTCGGCGAGCCGGAGCGCGCTCTCGGCGGCGCGGCGGGCGGCGGGAACCTGCTCGCCCTTGCCCGAGAGCAGGAGCAGGGCCGTGCGGGCGCTCTGCGCCAGCGGCATCTCCGGATCCGCCGTCAGGAGCTCGCGGAGCCGGTCCGGGACCGTCGGACTGAAGGCGCCGTAGGCGTCGAGGAGGGCGTCCCAGGCCGCGACGGCTTCGGCCGAGGCGGCGGTGGTCGCGAGTCCGGAGGCGTCCTCGAAGGCGGTGCTCACCCCTTCTTCTCCACGGGCTCCACCGGGCCGCCGGCGTCCACCCAGGCGCGGAAGCCGCCGCCCACGTGCGCGACCGCCTCGAGGCCCAGTTCCTGCGCCGTGCGCGTGGCCAGCGCCGAGCGCCAGCCGCTCTGGCAGAAGAACACGAAGCGCTTCCCGGCCTCGGAGAAGAACGGCTTGTGGTAGGGGCTCTCGGGGTCGATCCAGAACTCGAGCATGCCGCGGGGACAGTGGCGGGCGCCGGGGACGGTGCCCTCGCGCCAGAGCTCGCGCACGTCGCGCAGGTCGACGAACACGGTCTCGGACGTTTCCTCGTGGCGCCGGATCGCCTCGTCCACGGACAGCGTCTCGATCTCCGCCTCGGCGGCTTCGATCAGGTCCCGATAGGTCTTGCGCATGGGCGTCTCCCTCCGTCGACGGGGAGGCTACCGCGCCCCCCGGAACGGCGGAAGGCGTCCTTCGCGCCCGGTGGCCGGTTCCGGGTGCGGGCGGTGGTGCGGTGCTCCCGCTTCGATGGCAGACTCCGATCGCCTGCGGCGCTTCGGTCGACCCGGGCATCTCCTTTCCCGTCGACGTCGCGCGATCCCGTCGCGGTGCGGGGAAGGGCGGCGCACGGGGGCGGGGTCGGGGAAGGTCACGGTGGCGGAAGTCGAGAGCGGGCACGAGCCCGGGGTGGCCGAGCGCGCGACGCTCCGGGTGTCCGCCCGCCGACCGGACGGGGAACTCGGTCCCCTCGAGGCGACCTTCTCGCAGGAGACCCTCGACGGCGACCGCCGGCTCGGTCGGTTGCTCCTGCTCGCCCTCGCGGCGCACCAGCTCGCCCTGATCCTCTACCAGGCCCTGTTCGTTCCCCCGGGGCCGGAGGTCGAGCTGCTCCGGGGCTTCGTGCTCGTCATGGCCGGGGGCGCGGGCGTCGCCGCCGTTCTGGTCGGCCGCGCGCGGACCCGCCGCGCCCTCGACACGCTCGTCGGCGGGGCCCTGCTGGCCACGGCACTGCTGGTCGCCGGCGCGCTGCGCTTCACCCCGGGCGAGCTCGCCCATCCGGCCATCGTGCTGCTCACGCTGTGCGCCACGCTCCTCGCGCCGGTGCCGTTCCCGGCACGGCTCGCGCCGGCGCTGGTGCTGCTCGGGGCGACGGTCGCGGAAGGCTGGGCACGCAGCCTCGGGGAGCCCGATGCCCTGGCCGGATTCCTGCCGCGCTTCCTCGTGCTGACGCTCGCCGTGGCCCTGGGCCTGCTGCTGTCGGTCCGCATGCGCCGGGATCGCCGTCGCACCTTCCTCGAGGAGCGCACGCTCCTCGAGCTCGAGGCGCGCGAGGCGGAGCTCGGGCGGCTGCTCCCGGTGTGTGCCTACTGCGGCCAGGTGCGTCGGGACGACGGCTTCTGGGAGCAGGCCCGGCACTGGCTGGACCGGAACCGGATCGTCCGGGGGCTGCGCGCCCTGTGCAGTCGCTGCGGGGGGGAAGGGACCGGCCTCCGGCCGGATCCCGCCGACGGTCCCGCACCCCGCGCGCAGGCCGACGTCCGCGCCGGCGCTGCGGTGGAGACGCAGACGCGGCGGGAGGCGGACGCGGGCGTGGCGCTGCGGGAGGCGGAGCTGCCCCGGTCCCGCCGTGGCGCGGTGGTGCTGCTGGCCGGGATGGCGGCCTACGTGGCCGCGAACGTGCTGCGGGCCGCGGGTACCGATGCCGGTGTGCTCTGGAGCGATCCCGTGCAGGGGGCGCGCCTGGGGATCCTCGCCGTGGTGGTCGTGACGCTCGTGCGGATCCAGCGGAGCCGGACCCTCGCGAGCTTCGAGCGGGCCCTGTTCGCCTTCGCCTGTTTCGGGGCGGCGGCGGTGGGTCTGTTCCTCTTCGTCGGCGCGCGCGGTGCGGTGAGCTCCGAGCCGTTGCTGGTGGCGCTGCTCTGCTGGCTGGTCCTGCCCCTGCCCCTGCGACGCCGGGCGATCCCGGCGCTGGCGGTGACCCTGCCGGCCATGGCCGTCGCCCTGGCCGGCGAGGGGGCGGGCGTCTCCCCGGCCGTTCAGGGGGCTTCCACGGTGGCGGTCCCCGGGGGCTACGTGGTGCTCGCGCTGCTGTTCGGCAACGTCGTCGGCGCCTGGGGCTCGGCGCTCGTGGACGGCGAGCAGCGCCGGCGCTTCGAGGTCG